>JAHFFS010000085.1 GCA_023247815.1 Candidatus Omnitrophota bacterium | reverse complement strand
TGCCAAAGATTTGCTGCAGGTGCGTGATCTGGTGCCGAGCATTGACATCGACGGAGAAATTCCGATATCAAGTCTGAATTTGGATTTGGCGCAAAAAATAGCAGAGTTGGAACCTTATGGGGAAGGCAACTCGGAACCGGTTTTTTGTTCGCGGCAATTGACCGTTAAAAGCCGGCCGCAGGTTTTAGGCAAGGAGACGCTGAAGTTTTGGGTGACCGATGGAAAGGCGACATTTTCCGCGGTTGGTTTTGGCCTGGCGCGGTTTCAGGATTTGGTCCAGTATGGCGAAAAAATTGATTTGGCGTATCAGGTGGCGATTGATGATTGGAACAAAGCACCCACTGTTCAGTTGAAGTTGAAGGACATTCAAGTCAGCGAGCGATGATTTTGCGAGAGTAACGTTTGGGTGAGTTGAAAAGGGACAGCCAGCGAGCAAGAAAAAGTTTTAAGCCTTGACGATTTTTCCCGCCTTGATGCACTTCACACAGACATGCACCCGACGGATCGTGCCATTTAAGAGGATTCGAATGTGCTGCAGATTGGGAAGGAAGCGACGCAAAGTTTTTCCAACGATTTTTGAACCGGCCCCGCCTGTACGCTTGATCATACCTCGGCGTTTATATTTGTTTCCGGATTGCGGGCCTTTATCACAAATTTCACATACTTTTGGCATCGTTTGAACCTCAGATAAAAATTGACGAAGAGATTGAAATTATAACGAAATCTCGATCGATGTCAAGTTTAAAGATTTTTTCTGTCATCTCCACCCTTTCCCACCCCGTAGGTCCACCCCGTAGGTGGACCTACGGGGTGGACCTACCCTTCCTTGACGGGGTATGATTTTATGCTATACTCTCACTAATTTCAAACAGACATATAGTCTTGAGTTGTCCCTCTTAATCCCACAAGATATCAGATCAAAGGTTGGTACCGTGGCTGTAAAAAAAGTGAAGGGTTGTTCCCCAATCATTTCGATTGTTGTTTTGATTCTATTTGCAATCAACAGCAGTCTTCCGATTTCCAGTCTTGCCCAAACCTTACCCGAGCTTTCAGCAGTGGGGGTCAGGGTGTCTTTATCTCCCCATTATGCTCCGGTCATCCTAAAAGGCGTTAAAATCCATCCTGAAAATCCATTATTGTTCGATTTCATTGTTGATAACGGCGATATCGACCTCAAAGGTAAGGCTCTTACCAAAGAAACCACCCAGTTGGTCAAATATTTTTTGGCGTCGTTGGCAGTCCCTAAAAATGATTTGTGGGTCAATCTTTCCCCTTATGAGAAGGAGCGAATGATCCCCGAGGCCTTCAGTGTGACCGAGATGGGCCACGGCCTTTTGGCGCAGGATTATCTCTTAAAGCAGATCACATCATCGCTGATTTATCCCGAATCGGATTTAGGAAAACAGTTTTGGGCCAAGGTATATTCGCGAGCTCAAGAACTCTATGGCACCACCCAAATTCCGATCAATACTTTTAACAAGGTTTGGATCGTGCCGGACAAGGCGACCGTGTTTCAAAACAACAACGCGGCCTTTGTGGTCGAGAGCCATTTGAAAGTTTTGTTAGAGGAGGATTTTTTAGCACTGGGTGAAGGAGTCAGAAAGGACATTTACGGCGCTCGGCAATTGACCGATTCCGGACCGGAACAGGTGAATCGTCTATCTTCGCAGGTGGTGCGTGAGGTCGTCATTCCGGTTTTAGAAAAAGAAATCAATGAGGGTAAAAATTTCGCGTTGCTTCGTCAGATTTATCAATCGCTCATTTTAGCCGATTGGTATAAGCAGGCCTTGAAAACCAGTTTGCTGGGCCAGGTCTACGCGCAATCTAATAAGGTCAAAGGGATTGACGATGTCGCTAAGGGAGAAAAATTAAAGATCTATGAGCAGTATTTAGCGGCTTACAAAGATGGTGTCTATAACACCATTAAGGAAGAAGTTGATCCGGCCACTCAAACCACGGTTCCACGTCGATATGTCTCGGGAGGGTTTAGCTTGGGGGAGACTAACACCGTGATCGTCACCCCGCAAACGATGACCCCGATTCAAAATGCCTATATGGTGTCCAGTGCCGGGGAACCGAATACAATCCAATACAATTTTCAGGTTGTTTTCCCTGGCGCGGGGCCGCAAAGTATTGGCCCGGAAGAACAGGGGGAAGGGAATTTAAGGATTCAACAACCACCGGCCATACGATCCGAACCTTTCAGGTCTGGTGATCATTTTTTTCTCAGTGAGATTGACGACGTCGCGCGGATATTAGAGATGGAAAATGGCCGGGAGCAATTGATCGAAATATTCAATGATAGTTTGCCCATGGAGATTTTTATCAATAATTTAGCGGAAGCCGCAGGCGTGCCCCCAGACGTTATTTTTCAATTTATGGAGGCGCAGAGGTTGATCATCCAAGATTCAAGTGCTGACTACGTCTTTTCACCGGGCGCGTTTAGTAATGCAAAGATAAGGATGTTTGTCAGTGTTCAACGTTTTTGGAACTCTCAAGTAAGGGAAATAGCACAATTTAAAAATGTTTTACGTCGATCTGTTGACGCGTCGAGACTGATGGCGGAGCTCGCGCAGGTGACGGGGAAAAAATATCAAGACGTATATCAGGCTGTTAAAGGTCGATTGATTTTAGACCTTGTCGTAAAAGATCATTCTGCCAGTCTACAGTACGCGTTGCAGCTTGCCAGAAAAAGTTGGGACAATCCTGATGGCGAGCCTTTGGATTTACGTCGGAACTTTCTCGTTGCTGTTTCGTTGAATGATCTCGTGAACGAATTGTGCCGGGTTTTTGCCGTTGAACAATCCAAAGTCTTATTTGAATTAAGTCAGTTGAATGTTTGGGTCGATAATCACACAGCAAGTTCTTTATCCCCGGCCATAGTTGCGGTGCAAGTCAGAGATGATAACTATCTAACAAACCAAATTTTGCGGCCGCAGGTGATGGAAGAGCTCATTGAGAGATTGACTGATGAACAGACCAGGCCGCAATGGTCAGTGCAAAAATTGGAAGCGGTCGTTAGAAATGTCGTAGATAAAGAAAAGTTGGTGGATTTGATTTCAACACGCTTCAGCATGGGGCCGCAAGCGGTCAAAGCTGAGCTGGTCAAGTTTCATATTATTTCGGCTGATGAGGGTGGATTAACAAATGTTCAGAAGGACGTATTTTTTCTCAGTGAGTTAGGTGAAGTTGCGCGCGATTTGGGGATCCTTAATAAACTTGAAATGTTGGATGAAGATTATTGGGGCGCTTTGCCATCCTATCATTGGTTTAAGGAGGAGATGGCAAGGGTCTCTGGATTAAAAAGAGAAATCGTGGAAAAGAATTTGTTCAAAGCTGGGATCAGTAAAGGAACCAATATCATCGAAGAATTTACTTTTGCGCAATTGGCCTTTGTTGATGTCAAAATAGCAAAATTCAATGATTTGCAAAAACAGTCGTTGGCGGACAAAAAAAATATTATTTTTCCAGAAAATGCTGATCAATACCGTGCAAGTCTTTCTTTGGGATTGGAAAGTTTTAAGAGGGTGCTGAGAAACGGTGTTGATGAAATCCTATTGATGGGTCGAGTCATGGAGATCAGTCGGCAAAAATATGCGGTCGTTCAGGATGTGCTTAAAAAGCGTTTATTGATCCCTGATTATGAGAAGGACATGGCTTTTACGCTGGAACATTCATTGCGCGTCAAGAAGAGTTGGAATCAGCAGGGTGATATTGACACCCTGACATTAAATTCTTACCTTAAGGCCTTTGATGGCGAGGGGTTTCTTAGAGGTCTTGCTCGCGCGTTTAAACGTAGGAGGTCTTTTATGATCGCGTGGATGCTAGAGCTTAATATGCTGTCGAGAGATCCCGAGCGGGGTGATTTATTTTCCCGGCAGATTCGCGGCACAGCGGGCCAGCCCGTCTTTTTTGTAACGGGTCATTTCTTTGAGACCAACAAAATTTTAGAGTTGATTGACCGATGTGTTCATGCGAATGATCGACAAGAATGGTCGCTCCATCGTTATGAAGACCTTATCAATGAGCAAGTTAATGAAGCAGAATTCATCAGAAATTTGCAGGCTGCGATAACTGCTCCTGGGAATTCAGAAGCTACAATCCGTAAAGAACTTCTTCGGGTCGGGTTAAGGCTTTTAATCAAAAGTAATGAAAAATCTTTGTTGGCCCAAAAATATTTGGAGCCGTTAAATGTGTTAGAAAAGCAAAATCTGGTCATGCTTCAGAAATTTGCCGAATGGACCGCTCAAAAGGAAGGAAAGGAATTGGATCAAGAAGACATTCTCGACGCAACAACACATTTGTTAGAAAGCGTGGATGCGAGTCCTGACCAGACTTTGGCGTTGGATTATTTTCACAAGTTTGCAAAAATTGGCTGGCATGCGCGCTTAGACGAAACATTTCGGTCGATCCATTTTCAGGAACCCAGTGATTTCGAACAGCTTACTCCAGAGCAGCGTTTATTTTTACGCAGCTATTTGCGGTTGCGTTTGATCCAGGCAACATTGGTTAAAGTTGAAAGTTCGCTATTCGATAATTTTATGGATCCCAGAATGAAAAATTTAGAACGCGAAACAAGGGATGACCTTAAAGCATGGAATGAATTGAGAGGCGGAGCAGGATCCGAGTTTGGGATTAAGGACTCATTTCTTCTTTCTAATGAATTAGCTGGGGCCCCGCAATCAATCCTTGCGAGTCCCGATTCCATAAGTGCTAGATCCAATGATACCAAAGGAATGATGAATAATGGTAAGCGCAGCGTCGGAGGTATTTTTTTAGGCAGCGGACAGTATCTGCGGGTGATTGAGGTCAACCCCGACGGGCAACCAGTCTTTGATCCAAAACAGTTTGAGGAGATGAGGACCAATTTGCTGGGGATTGTTCCTGTGCCGGTTTCGCTGCCGGTGCCGGCCAATATTCTTTTGTTATCAGGAATAACTGGTCAGAACCGCAGCCCCGTTGTAGGCTATGAATTTAAGGAAAAATCTATTAGCGGATCATCAATCCCTCAACCTGCCGTGGTCGCCACCCGCCGTGAAGATCAAGTTTAATTCTGACCTCGCAGGTCAGAATGTTGGCCATTTTTATTTGGTAAATTGTCGAAACCGGATATAATGTTTTCATGACGAAAGAAAAAGGTCAGCTCAATTTTGAGCAACTCCCTCGTTATCAGCCCCGACGTTTTGTTCCGACGGACGCAAATCTAAAAGACAAAGACACTGTTGTTGGATTGTTCCAAAAGTTGCTTGATCGAGTCATCAAATCACAGACAGAATTTGAGCAATGGCTGCTGGATCGATCAGAGCTCGACGCGGCAACGCGTCAAGCCGGCGATATCTTGTATATCAAGATGACCTGTCAGACCGATAACACGACCTTCGCCAACGACTACACCCAATTCATTGAGACGATTCTGCCAGCTGTTCAGCCGTTGAGCGATCAACTCAATCGGAGATATCTTGCCAGCCGGGAAAAGTTTCCGCTGCCTGAGAAGAAATATCAAGTTTATGACCGTGAGCGGCGCGAGGATTTGAAGCTTTTCCGTCAAGAAAACGTCGAGCTCTTTACCAAAGTCCAGTTGCTGTCCCAGGAATATCAAAAAATTTGTGGTGCCATGACAGTGCGGTTCAAGGGCAAAGACCAGACCATGCCGGCGATGTCAAAATATTTGGAAGAACCGAATCGCATCCTGAGAGCAGAGGCTTGGCACGCTTCGGCCGAACGCCGTCGACAGGACGCTGAGAAATTGGACCAACTGTTTGATCAGATGTTGGATCTGCGAGTTAAAATCGCGCGAAATGCCGGCTGCAAGAATTTTACCGAATACCAATTCAAGTCGTATCATCGGTTTGATTACACCCCACAAGATTGCAAGCAGTATCACTCGACGATGAAGCATTTGCTTGTTCCGGTCTTGAAACAAATCAAGGCGCGGCGGCGAAAGCAAATGCGGCTCAATCAACTGCGTCCCTGGGACTCCGCGGTCGACCCTTTGGGCCGCCCGCCGCTGCGCCCTTTCAAACAGGTCAAGAAATTGATCACGGGTGCCAGTCGGATTTTTCATCAGGTGGATACGGTTTTGGGTGACAAGTTTGATGAAATGAGCGGCAAAGGACTTTTGGATTTGGCCAGCCGCAAGGGCAAGGCTCCGGGGGGATATCAAAATACTTTGGATGAGGCGCGATTACCGTTCATTTTTATGAATGCTGTCGGTACAGACGATGACATCTATACCCTGTTGCATGAAGGAGGGCATGCCTTTCATGCTTATCTTTGTTCGGGACAATCGCTCGTTGACTACCGTCATGGTCCGATGGAATTCAATGAAGTGGCCTCGATGGCGATGGAACTTCTAGCCGCACCATTTTTGATGGAATTTTATTCAAAACAGGAATGGGGGCGTTCACAGGAAGCCCATTGGGAGTCGGTCCTTGATGTTTTAGTCTGGGTAGCGGTGATCGACGGGTTTCAGCATTGGATTTACGAAAATCCCAATCATAATCAGAAGCAGCGTCAGGAGGCTTGGGTTTCGATCTATGATCGCTTTTTAGGCGGATTTACCGACTGGAAAGGCCTGGAAAAATATAAAGAGGTATTGTGGCACCGGCAATTGCATATTTTTGAAGTGCCGTTTTATTACATCGAATACGGAATCGCCCAGTTAGGTGCGTTACAGGTTTGGCTGAACGCGAAGAAAGATTTTAAGCAGGCGGTTGAATTTTATAAAAAGGGTCTGCGATTGGGTGGCTCGCGTCCGCTCCCAGACATTTATAAAACCGCGAAGATTCGTT
>JAHFFS010000084.1:3941-6809 GCA_023247815.1 Candidatus Omnitrophota bacterium | reverse complement strand
TTTCGGATACAACTCCGCCTGTCCGAGGAGAACCAGTTGCAAAAGCTTGTATTCATTGGTCTCAAAGTTCAATAGGATCCGCAGTGTTTCCAACATTGAGAAATCCAATTTTTGCGCCTCATCGATGATCAGGGTCACCGTTATTTTTTCTTCAATCGCTTTTTGAATCAAAAATTTCTCGAAGGCGTCGCGCAATTCCAAGATATCGGCCTTAGCAAGTTCGCAGCCCAGCGTCGACTCAATTTCAAAATTGCGCACCAAGGCGCTGAAAAATTGTTTTTCATCCGCGTAATCGGGATTGAGACTGATATGAAAAAGCATGTTGTTCCGTCTTTTCAGCTCTTGAACAAGCATGCGGGACAGGGTGGTTTTGCCGGTTCCGACGTCGCCGAAAATCACCGACAGACCGCGCTTCAAATGCAGCTCGATCAGCAAATTGGTCAGCGCCATATCGTGTTCTTTGGTGAGATAAAAAAATTCCGGGTCGGGACTGGTGGAAAACGGTTCTTTCTGAAAGCCGAGGATTGTGTAATATGCCATAGTACAAACCCCTCTTATAGGCCTGCTAAAATAAGTATATAATATTTTTTGAAAATAAAAAAATAAATTAAGTACGTTAATTTTAACATAAGTGCCTTTCGTAGCAAGGACTTAATTGCTTTTTTTATGAAATATTTGACAATGAAGGAAGAATACAGCGAGGAGGGTTCAACGGAAGCGAAAAAGTCGGGCCGTGAGGCCGCATCCTAAACCAAAAGCACGAAAAAAACCGCGCAAAAACATCACCCAACCAAAAGCGAAACCATCAGCCATATGCCGGGTTATGCGCCATCCGAAAATCAACTCAATCCCCAACAATAAAAGCGCGATCGACCAAGCGAGGACCCGGAACGCGGCCATCACTAAGGCTAAAGGCAAGAAAATAAAAAAAAGTAAGCCCAAAAAAATCTCAAACGAATCTTTCCAAAACGTATAGTCGTCACCGCCAAGCATCTGTGGGTGATCAACATACATCTGTGAACGCCAGTATCCATGACGGAACTGTTCCTGCAAATATTTCACCGGATGTTGCGGATGGAAATGATCAACGAGTGCTTGCGGTTCAAAACGAATTTTGTATCCTTTCTTTAAAAGCCGATAACTCAAATCATTATCTTCCCCGCTCGCTCGACGATAAATCTCATTGAACCCGCCCACCTGATCAAAAACACTTTTTAGAACCCCAACGTTATAACTTCCAAAAGCCCTGATGTCTCGCGGCAACCTTTGATGGCGAAACAAAATCTCTTGATGGATCATTCTTGCCAACCAGGATTTTGAATTGGCAATCCCATAACTGCCGGCAACGGCCGCCACCATCAAGGACAGTCGATGGGCCGTCTCCTGCCCCCACCCCGAATAAGATACCTGCCGCCGGGTCGTCTGCGACAGGACCCGATCCACTTGTTCCAGCAAAGGTTTAGTAACTTTTTTCAGCCAGTCGGGATGGGCGCGGCAATCGCTGTCCGTAAAACATAAAATCTTTCCCTTCGCTTCCCTTGCCCCATGATTTCGAGCGGCCGCTGGCCCGGCATTATTTTGAAAAAAAAACCGAACCTGTTTAAAACTCAAGACTTTTTCTCTCGTCATGTCGGAAGAACCGTCATCAACCACAATCACCTCATAAGGCAAGTCAAACTCCTGTTGAAACAGCGCCAACAAGACAGATTCGATCGTCGCCGCGGCGTTAAATACCGGAACCACCACTGAAACAACGGGTTTGCTGTTTGATTTTAGGTCAGTCATCAAATTTCTCTAAGCTTTTGCTATCAATTAAGTTTTGACTGCGACGGCAAACAATATCATGCCAAAATATTGGGCCAATTTTCCTTCCGGAGACACCCGCCAAGGAAAAACGTTCAGTCCACCCGAGGTTTCGATATGTAAAGCATTACGTTTATTTAAGTTATGTAATCCACGCAAAACAAACGGTCTTTCATTGATCCCTGGCATAAAAAGTGGCCGTATGAGTTGCCACGGAGAATACCGATTAGGGACAAAGGTCAGGACCTTTCCACCTTGCTTAAGGATCGACAAAAAATTCCGCATGATGTTATCTTGATCGGAAGAAGAAAAGTGTTCAAAAAGGCCATCGGTGAAAATCAGGTCCACTTTTTCTTTGATCAATTCTGGCAAAGGGTTTTTTAAAAAATCCGCTTTGAGGATTTGCGCCCGGCCCTGGGTCGCGATCCGCGCCAGGTCCAAAGCCTGCTGGGAAAAATCAACAGCCGTGGTTAATAAACCATTATCACAAAAATGCGCTGAAAAAAATCCACTTCCACAGCCCGCCTCAACAATCCTTTTTCCTGGAGCCAAGTGCGGCCCAATCACCCGCAATATTCTTTGTTTAGACCAGCTGATTTGCGACCTTGGACGCGCTGCATGCTGCCAAAATCGGTTCCAATCATTGTCTCTTGGTGTCAGCATGGGTCAAGAAGATGAAGATTTGTTTTGCTTTTTCAATTCGCGGAGCTCGTGCTCAAGAATTCCCAATTGCTGGGCAATGCGGTCATTGCGTTTATTCTGCTGACATAAAAAAAGCGTCATCAGCAAACTTAAAAAAACAAATCCTCCGAGAACAGCGAAAAAAATAAAATTGCTGGTCAGTCCGAACCCCAGCCAAGCAGAAACGCGATCAAGGAATTGATCAAATACGCCAAAAAAAATCCCTAGCAACAAACAAATGATCCAGGGGCTCGCATACTTAAATGTGAGCCGATCTCGACGGATAAGTTCCATCAGCAATAAAAATAGACCGACACAGTAAACAACGACAACCATTTTTGTGCTCATGAAGTCCGCCCCCTTTGTTTCAACAAATCCAAACAC
>JAHFFS010000084.1:0-3931 GCA_023247815.1 Candidatus Omnitrophota bacterium | reverse complement strand
CACATCGCGAAAGAAACTTTGACCATGTAATACAACGTCTTCAAATAGCGGATCGAGCTGCTCCCTTGTTGACGGCCGCGCATGATGACCGGGACCTCCTTGACCCGCAGGCCATAGCGATGAACGATCATAATGGATTCCGGCTCCGGAAAATCAATGGGGTAATTTTCGGCAAAAATGGAAAAACATCTCCTACTATAGGCCCGAAATCCAGATGTCGGGTCCGTCACCTTCAACCCGATGAGAAAACTGATCAAAAAAGAAAAAAAATGGATCCCAATTTGGCGTAAAAATGACGATTGATACCCCAAATGTTCCAAAAATCGACTGCCAACAACCAAATCCGCATCACCCCGCGCGATCGGGTTTAAAAGCGCTTGCAAAAAACGTCCGTCATGTTGTCCGTCACCGTCGAATTGGACAACAACATCATACCCGTAACGCGCGGCATATTGAAACCCGGCCTGCACAGCACCGCCAATGCCCAAATTGAACGGCAATGAAACCAAAGCAACATTCGCGCCCTTGACCAATTCCGCAGTCCGATCAATGGATCCATCATCGACCACAAGGATATCGAAAGTACGCTCCAATCCGTTAAGATCACTCAAAGTCCGCAGGATATTTCCTTCCTCATTGAAAGCCGGAACAACGATCAATGTCCTTAACGTTTTATCCATGCGCCCACTTACCTTGAAAAGGCCTGCCGCAGCCGTTCTTTCAAATCAAATTTGATCTGTTGATCGTTGAGGGCAATGATCATGCCGCCTAAGAGTCCACGATCGGTTTGGAAACTGAGTTTGACCATTGATCCAAAATTTTTGACCGCGGCCTTTTGAATACGCCCTTTGTCTTGTTGATTGAGATTCGAATAAGAAGTCACGGCCACTGTGGCGAGGGGAATTGAGGCATTGGGCAACGAGCTTGTTTGATCAAATGGCGAGTCCGATTTCGTGTGATCACCGTCGGGGACTCTCCAAAATTCCAACTTGCTGATCGCCCCATCAATGAGTTTGCGGTCCAACACCTTTTTAAGAATAAAAATGATCAGGCCAATGACGACAATCTGTAAAAGCAGGACTTTGACAATGATGGCGAGCATGGGTTTCTTTCAAGTTACGTGGGACAACCAATTTCTGACCTGCGGGGTCAGAATCGGCACAATAACTCCTATGCTAAACAGTTATCGCGGCCTTTTCAATCTCATTTTGAAAAAAATCAAGGCGCCTTCGTGCTGTCCTGAACTTTTTGCGACAATACCGTCGCGGCGTATTTGATCAAGTCATCACCCATGTGCTTGTCCTCCATTTTTTCATCAGGTGTCACCCCGTCAAAACTGAACACCTCTCCGTCCGGATGATGCCCGCGGGCCGTCACCAAAAGCACCATCGATTTGTCGTCAAAATGAAACATGCTCTTTAAAAAAACTTGGCCCGCGGTGTTTTGCCCCATGATTTCGGCCCGGCCCCGACGCTGCATGATTCCGCTGAACAATTCCGATGCGCTGCCACTTTCTTTATTCACCAGAACCACCAAATTTCCATGATAGTGAAATTGTTCCGGGATTTCCGGGACATCGAGCCCTGACTTAGGCTGATCTTTCATTTGAAAATACGCGAAATCGGAATTCGGAGGTAAAAAAAACGCGGAAATCTCTCGAGCCGCTAACGGCGGCCCGCCGGGGTTGCCTCGCAGATCAAGGATGATCCCCTTGCCGCCTTTTTCAAGAATATACTGCATGAAACGGGTCAAATCTTCCGCCGTCATGCGATTGAATCGCTCAATCTTAAGGCAATAAACATCGGGAACACTGAGCGGAAGCATAAAAACCGTCTGCTTAAAATATTCCTTGCTGAGCGCATCAATGACCCGCGTTTCTTTCGTTTCAGCGTCGATAAATTCCAAATGAACCAGCGTGTTCTCAAGCGGTGTCAGCAATTGATTGACTTTTTCCAAGCTGAGCCCGGCCACCGGCAGCTGGTCAATCTTGACAATAAGGGCACCCCCCCGCAGTCCTTTTTCAAAGGCGTCCGCTCGTGGCTCCACATTGGTCACCACAAATCCTTCCAGCTTCATTTCTCCTTGAATCCCCAAATCGATCTGCTTGCCCAAAACTTCTTGTTCATATTGAGCGGCCGATTCCGGAGGATAAAAAGCCGAAAAAATGTCTTCTTTCGCCTTCAGATCTTCGACCAGGTAAGCAGCACTGCGCCACTTAACGTAAGAATTGCTTTTCCCTTCCGCTTTTAGCTCAGGGTAAATCTTCGTCGAGAATTTATCAATGAATCGGTTAAATCCATCCCGATCCAACGGATAATAATAGTTCTCATCCAATGTTTTATAAACCTTCTCAAAAAAATCCAGATATTCCGGATAGAGGGGATCGGTTTTAACCATATCGATAGAAGGCTGTACAGGAGCTTGTGCTTGCGCCAAAGATCGAACAATGAATTTGGTCGCAAGAAGCAAAAGCAAAAACGCCACAAAAAGGCAAATCCAACGATATCTTGGCATGATGATAGATCAGTAAAAGCTACGAGTGTCTTCAATAACCTTCTGGGCTTCTTGCGGATCAATTTCGCCGTTCATATTGGAATCGTATTCTTTCAGGATATCGGATTCGATCTTGACTATGCCGCTCGCCTGCGCTTCTTCAGCCACATCACGCAGAAAGACCCTGACTTCCGCGCTCTGCAAATATCCATCGTGGTTGACGTCATAACGTTTTTCCTCTCGGGTGACAACTTTAGGAAGATTTTGTTTCCATTGCGGCGGTCCCGGCTGACTCGCTGGGGTAGGCACCTGATCTTGTGTATCAGGCTGAACGACTGGCACTGGTTCTTCATGGTTGAGCAAACCAGCTTGCACGGGATGAGTCAGAAAAAAAATGACTCCAATACCCAAAACAGCTGATCTGTAAAAACCGCTCATGCCCCACCCCCTTTTTTCCATTCACCATTCACTTTTTTATTCATTATACAAAACGAAAGACGCTTGTCAATTTCTAAACCCCGGGAATCCAACCCCCGGGGTTGGACTCCCGGGGTTCATGACTAAAACACAATTTTTCCGACCCGATCCATCAAAAATTTTTCTAAACTTTGCCGCTCTTCTTCATTGACCGTTGACTCGACCCGCTCGATCGTAAAATGTTTCTGAAAAGCGGATTTGATATCGCGCCCGGAAACGTTGATATTGGTCACAAAATCACGATGCGCCCGGCCTTGACGGTATTCGGGGGTCTGCCGAGGAAATGAAAGATATTTCTCGATCAGCGGCAAATCAAAATCATAAAGGATCGTGCCATGATGAAGAATGTGATTCCGTCCGCGCTTTTGCGCGTTACCGGAAAACTTTTTTTGATTGGAAATCAAGGCTAGGTCAGAGAGCGGTTGCATGACCGCCGCAACCCCAACACTTTTTAAAGACGCGACAACGTCACTCAGGATGATTTGATAAGATTCCCGCAGGCCCTGCAACTTTGGATTCCGGGCCTTAGAAAGGACAAAAGAAAAATTGAGACAGCCCGGCCCTTGCAACACAGTTCCCCCGCCCGATGCCCGACGCAGGACCGGGATTTTTTCTCGACGGGTAAGGTCCAGACGAACATCTTCTTCCAATTTGCTGATGCGCCCGAGGACAACAAAAACCTTTGCCGACTCCCAAAACCGAAGGATTTCCCCAGCCAAACCTTTTTCAGCCAGATCAAGCAAAACCTCATCAAAAAGAATATTTTCTTCCGGAGTGGCGAATGAAATGTCTTTGACAACCATCAGGATCGAACAGCGGTTTTGTTTTGGGCTGAAGTCCCATCAAGAGCGCGGCCAAAAAAATTGGTGTTGAGGTCCCGTGACGCTTTGACTTCATCAGGACGAGAAATCGGCATCCGTCGCGGGAGATCTTTGAATTGTTCCGGGTTTTCAATCGAAAC
>JAHFFS010000083.1 GCA_023247815.1 Candidatus Omnitrophota bacterium | reverse complement strand
GTCATTTACGCGCAGCCGCGAGCCTTGGTCATCCCGCGGGAGGCCGTCGTGGAACGCGGACCGGGCCGTTTTGTTTATAAGCTGACTTCCAAAACCGAAGCCCAGTTGACCGCGATCGAGAGCGGTTACGAAAATTCATCGTATGTGCTTGTCGACAAGGGATTGCAGGAAGGTGACTTTGTCGTCGTCAATGGGCTGCGGGACGCGACCGAAGAAAAGGTCAGTGTCGAGGTCAAAGAATTGAGCGAGTTGTCGCTGTGAACCTTTCCAGAATCTCCGTCAACAATACCGTCGCGGTCTTTATGTTTTTTTCCGGCGTCATCCTGCTGGGGTGCCTGTCGTTCTCACGTCTGAAGGTCGAGCTCTTCCCCAACGTCAGTTATTCCCAGATTACCGTTTCCACCCAATATCAGGGGGCATCACCGGAAGAAATCGAAAATCTCATCACAATTCCCGTCGAGGAAACCGTTGGCACGGTCAGCGGTGTCAGACAAGTGGAATCTTATTCTCGAGAAGGCAAGAGCATTGTCTTGATTTCGTTCCATTGGAACTCCGACATGAATCTCTCGGCCCTTCGGGTCCGCGAAAAATTGGACCTGATCATGGACCGGCTCCCCCGTGAGGCGCAGGACCCGGTCATCACCAAATTCAATCCATTCCAGAAGCCGGTCGCGGTACTCAACTTAAGCGGGAACCTTTCTCTGGAGGAACTGCGAGTGACGGCCAAGGAGATGATCAAAGATCAGTTGGAAAAAATTGAAGGGGTGGCTTCAGTGGAGGTCATCGGCGGCAGGGAGCGGGAGATCAAGGTGCTCGTCGATCATAAACGTTTGCAGGCCTCTGGGTATAGCCTGTTGAATGTGGTTGACTCGATCAACGGTGCCAACCTCGATTATCCGGCCGGGGCCATTGAGGACAATTATTACGAATATTTGCTAAGGGTGGTGGGGCGTTTTCAACGCGTTGACGACATTGGAAAAGTCCCGTTATTTTTCGACGCCAAAGATGAACGATACAAGTATCTCACACAGCTCCAATCGCAGGAGCAGGAGGGGCGTCCGACGGCCAGTGCTACCCGTCATGGAGAATTGAAAGGTGTTAAGGTCGGCCAGATTGTGTTGCTTAAAGATGTCGCTCAAGTGGAAGATGGATTTAAAGAAGTAACTTCTTACTCCCGATATAATTTTGCCGACAGTGTGCAGATCAATATCAACAAACAGAGCGATGCCAACACGATTGCTGTTTCGGATCGGATCAAGGCGCGGCTCTTGGAATTGAAACAAATGGTTGGTCAGGGAGTGCAGATTGATTTGATCTACGACGAGAGTGAATTCATCCGTAATGCGATCAATTCCATGACGCAGTCGGGGATGGTGGGAACGTTATTGGCTTTTATTGTCCTTTTGCTTTTTTTGAAGAGCGCGCGTCAGGCCTTGATCATGACTTGCATTGTCCCGATATCGGTGTTGGCCATATTCATTTTTATGTATCTGTTCCATGTGAGTTTGAACATCATGTCTTTGGGCGGCATTGTTCTCTCGATCGGAACGCTGGTCGACTGCGCCATTGTGGTCATTGAAAATATTGCCCGGGTACAGCCGCAATACCGTGATCGCCGGGAAGCGGTGATCAAAGGGGCCGAGGAGGTTTATCTTTCGATCACCGCGTCGACGCTGACGACCATTGCGGTTTTCATTCCGGTGATTTTTATCGAAGGATTGGCCGGACAATTTTTCAAGGAACTGGCGATCACCGTCACTTGCGGTCAGTTGGCTTCGCTAAGTGTTTCTGTTTCGCTCATTCCGGTCTTGTTTTTAAAATTTGGCGGCCGAAGACGCATCCGTTTTGGGCAGCATTCTGTTCTTACCGAAACAGTGGCGGCCGAAAACCGCGCCAAACGTTTGAAAAGGATCGGGTCTTTATTTCCGATCTTTTCGCTGTCGTTGTGCGTTGGCATCGCGATCCTGATTTTTTTAACCGCGCGGATATTCCCTTGTCTTCAAAAACAGCTCTTGCCGCGGGTTGATCAGAAAGAGTTTTTAGTTTCGGTCAGGACTCCGTCGGGGACACCGGTGGAAAGGACCAACGCTTATATGAAGCAGATTGAAGACAAGATCAAGGATTTTCCTGGGCTTAAACGGGTCCTGGTGAGGATCGGTTCGGATGAAAGCAAGACCACGGAAGTGCACGCGCTCAAAGACAATGAAGGTGAAATCAGGGTCTTGTTGGAGGAATCAGTGCCGGCAACTCAAACCGTTGTGGACACCTTGCGTGGTCGGATCGACGCTGATCCGTCGTTGGCGGCATTGAAGGTCCGTTTTGACGCGCGGGAAAATGTTTTGGAAGACAATGCCCTTTTAGAAAAGCCAGTCAAAATTTTAGTGCAAGGGTATGATTTAATAAATTTGAAGCAGGCCAGTCAGGGGATCTTCAAATCATTACAAAATATTCCTGGGATCACCGATGCCGAGACCTCTTTAGAAGATTCTCACCCTGAAACGCGCATTACCGTGAACCGTGATACCGCTGCCATTTTAGGATTGAATGTGCGTGACGTGGCCCTCCTGGCCCGGACCGCGGTCCATGGCCAGAAGGCAACGGAATTTCGCCATGAAGGAGAAGAGACCGACATCACAGTCAAATTGGCAGATAAGGACACGCAGTCGTTTGAGCAGGTACGGGAATTGAATGTCTATTCCCCGGCGTTGAAACGAATGGTCCCTTTGAAGCAGGTCGCACAAGTTAACCATGCCCTCGGGCCGGAAGAAATTTATCGGCTGGAACAATCCCGCACGGTCAAGATCACTGCTAATGTGAAGGATCGTTCTTTGCAAGATGTTGAAAAAGACATTGACCGTTTGATCGCGGGATCGTCGCCGCCAGCGGAAATCACTGTCACTCCCGCCGGAGAGGATGAAGAAGTAAAAAAATCTTTTCAAAATTTATCAATGGCTTTAGGGTTGTCCGTTGTTTTCATTTACATGATCCTGGCCGCGCAATTCCAATCTTACCTACAGCCATTGATCATCTTAACGATGATCCCTTTGTCGTTGATCGGAGTGATCTGGACGCTGTTTCTGACTGGAAAGGGCCTGAACGTCATCGCGGTTTTAGGCTGCATCATGTTGGGTGGGATCGTGGTCAATAACGGGATCATTCTCATGGAATTCATCACTCAGCAGGTCGCTCGAAAACGTCCTGCCGTCGAGGCTGCTTGGGAAGCGGTGCGGATCCGTTTGCGTCCGATTCTCATGACCAGTTTAACAACGATTTTGGGATTGCTGCCGATTGCCTTTGGGATCGGTCAAGGATCACAGATCCAAGCGCCGATGGCCGTGGTGGTTATCGGTGGATTGATGATCGCCCTTGTCCTTACCATTTTGGTGATTCCGGTTTTATACGTCTGGATTGAAAAGATCAAAAGGCTGTTGAGGTAAGCATGTCCCTGCCATCTTTATCGCTTAAAAATCCAGTCACGGTCTTCATGATGACGTGCTTGCTGACCATTTTGGGTCTTGTCTCACTTTTTTCCCTTCCTATCGAATTGATGCCGCAGCAGGAGAACCGAACCTTGTCGGTGATCACCCGGGTCCGTGGTGGAATCTCGCCGCAGGAAGTTGAAATCCTGGTGACCAATAAAATTGAAGAGGCCATGGCTGAGGTGACTTATTTGCGGCAGATGAGCTCGATTTCTCGAGAAGGAGAATCGGTTGTGATTCTGCGGTTTCAAACGCAAGCAGACATGGACCTGGTCGCGACCGAGGTCAGAGAGAAAATGGCTGGCATCAAAGATGATCTCCCGTCGGAGATTGAACATCCGGTCATCGCCCATTTCGATTATCAGTCCCGGGGAGAATTGGTCATCTCAGTCACTTCCGATGTCTTCAATGCCGAGGACATCCGGACGCTGGCCGACGATCATTTGAAAAAAGAACTCTTGAGCGTTGACGGTATTGCCAATGTCGATGTCTATGGCGGAAGAGAACGTAAAATTTTAGTCGAGATCGACCAACAACAATTGAGCCGACTGCGTGTATCGATCGAGGAGATCATGTCGAGGCTGGGGTTGAGCAATCTCGACGTCATGGCAGGGTCGATTGAGAAAGAACAGCAGAAGATTTTTATCCGCACCAAAGGCGAGTTTCAGTCGATCCAGGAAATCCGCGAAATCCCGATCCTCACCCAAAGCAACGGACGGATCATCAAATTGCAAGATGTGGCACAGGTCAAAGACTCTTATCTGGAATCCAATTCTTACGCCCGGGTCAATCAGGTTTCCGGTGTTACTTTGAACGTGCAGAAGAAGTCCGGGGCCAATAGCTTGAAAGTGGGGAGGGATGTGGTTGCGGTCACGGACCAGCTTCGGGCCAAATACCCGCATTTCATTTTTGACGTTATTTATAACAACGGGGAATACATCGAGAAGGCCATTCATTCGGTTAAAATTTCTTTGCTCTTCGGCGGGATTTTGGTTTCGGTGGTCTTACTCCTTTTTTTACGCCAGTTCGGGCTGGTCTTTACGGTCCTCATTACGATGCCGATCGCATTGGTCTCTTCATTTTTTGTCATGAAGCTGATTGGGCTTACGATCAACATCATGACGCTGAGCGGTCTGGCCTTGGGGTTGGGGATGTTGACCGACAGTGCTTTTGTGATCATCGAAAATATTGTTGCCAAAGGATCTCGGGTCTTGGCTAAAAGGGAGATCATCCGCTCGACGGAGCAGGTCTTGCCGGCGGTCACGGCCTCGACGATGACGACCATCATCGTTTTTTTACCGCTCATTTATCTGAATGAAGAATTGAAGGCCATTTTTGCCCCCATTGCCATGACCATCACCATTTCTTTGGTGATCTCACTGTTGGTTTCTTTGTCTTTGATTCCAGTGCTCATTCGCTATTGGTCTTCACGAGGCCGACGAGCGGTTGGCCGAAAAGGATTTTTAAGGAGACTCCAGAAATTCTATCAGTCCCTTTTAAGTGTGACTCTGCGAAATCAAGCCACGGTTTTGATTTTTATTCTGGCTTTATTTTTCACTTCGGTTTTATTTCTAAGACAACGGGGATTGGAGTTAACGGCCTTTGAAGAAAATGAATTTACCGCGCGGATCACACCACCCGCCGGGGCCAAATTGGATATTGTTGATCATATGGCAAAACAATTGGAAGACCATTTAGAAAAGCAGCCTGACATTGAAACGGTTTCGACCAGTGTGACCAAAAATGATCCGCGGATTGTGGTCAAGTTGGTTTCTCCAGCAAAGCGGCGTTTGACGAAAACGCAAATCATCGCCGAGATCAGAGAGTATGTTAAGCAGTTCCCTAATTTTTTTGTTTATTTTGAGGGAAGTGAGACCGAAAAAAAGGCCAAGGAGTTGGTGATCGATGTTTATGGTCGCGACGACCAGACAGTAACGAAGCTAGGTAACACGATCGCGCAAAAGCTAGGACAAAGCGGGCGGTTCATCGACGTCAAAATCAGCAATAAGCAAGCGCAGGACGGTTACGGCATTGTGATTGACTCTCGACGGGCCGCGTTGTATGAATTGACCGTCGCTGACATCGCCCAGACCATCCACGCCGAGGTGCGCGGCATGCGCGCGACAAAATATCACGATCAAGGAAAAGAACTGGAGATCGTGACGCGTCTGGACCGCAGCTTTGTCCAAAACCTAGAGCAGATCAAAAATTTGGAAATCATCAACCGGAAGGGCAAACGGATTACTTTGAAACAAGTGGCCTCGTTCATTCCAGCGAAGGGACCGGTGACGGTTTATCACAAAGATAAATTCCGGACCTTTCAAGTCAGTGCTGATATGGGGAACATGGACATGAAAACCGCGGCCGATGTTGTTAAAGGATTTATGAATGAAATCGAATTTCCGCGCCACTATTTTTATAAGTTTGGTGAAGGATACCAAGAATTGATTCAAGGACGAGATCAATTGCTGCGCGCGTTAGGATTGGCCTTGATTTTGATTTATATGCTGCTCGCACCGCTCTTTCGTTCTTATTTTCAGCCCGTGATTGTCATGTTGACGGTCCCCTTGGCAGTGATCGGGGTCGCTTTGGTGGTTTTTTTGAAGGGTCTTAACATCAGCAATGGTGTCATCATGGGATCGATCATGTTGGTGGGAATCATTGTAAACAATTCCATCCTTTTGGTGCATCAGATCAATTTTCTTCTTCAGCAGGGAAGACCGATCGTCAAAAGTGTCCTTACGGCCGCAACCAGCCGATTGCGCCCGATTCTCATGACCACGTTGACAACAGTGATCGGCATGGTCCCTTTAACCTTAAAGATCAATGAAACCTCAGAACTCTGGCGTTCGATGGCCTTAACGGTCATTGGGGGCTTAAGCATTTCCGCGATCCTTACCCTCATTGTGATCCCCAACGTTTATTTCATTTATTACCGCGTTTTTAAAGCCCTGCGCGGCAAATCCTCCAGTTTGCCGGTCTTGAAGAGTCCGGGCGAAATTTATAGTTCTCATTGACAATGAGAACTATTGATGTTATCCTCTCATTTAGAATGAGAAGGAAGGAAGCTGCGATGCAAAAGCATTTGTTAAAAGAGATCGTTCTTGAACAGGAAAAAGACCGTCAAGAGTTTGACGCGGGCATCCCAAGGGCCGCGCTCAGTGTTGTTTTGCGGTACGCGTCTTTGCCCCATGCTGTGGTTGTGTCCGGGGTGCGCCGTTGCGGCAAGTCAACACTCCTCAATCAGGTTATCAATGCCCAGTATAAGAAGGGTGTTTATTATCTCAACTTTGAGGATGAACGGCTTGTCAATTTTAAAGTCGCGGATTTCAATGATCTTTATGAAGTATTTTTAGA
>JAHFFS010000002.1 GCA_023247815.1 Candidatus Omnitrophota bacterium | reverse complement strand
GAAAAACATCGCCAAACCCAATGTCACATTATAAAAAGGATTGTTGGCTGCCAATCCGGCGAAGGCGCTGCCGTTGTTATTTGCCGCCGAGGAAAAAGCATAAAGGACTTCGCTAAACCCGTGCATGCCGCTGTTAAAAATTCCCGCTTTGCCGGCGGACGTCATAAGCGCTAGGGCGGTCAATGATAAAACAAAAAAAGGCGTCACCAACAAAGCCACCAGCGCCATTTTCATCTCAAAGCTTTCTATCTTTTTACCCAAATATTCCGGTGTCCGTCCGACCATGAGTCCGGCGACAAAGACCGCTACAATCACAAAAGCAATCAGGCCGTATAACCCCGAACCCACACCGCCGAAGATGACTTCACCAAATAGCATCATCACCAGCGGGACCAATCCACCTAAGGGCATAAATGAGTCATGCATCGCGTTGACCGATCCATTGGAAGCCGCGGTCGTGGCTGTGGCCCAAAAGACCGATTCACCGACGCCAAACCGCGTTTCTTTGCCTTCCATATTTCCGATTGGCTGATCAACTCCGAGCTGGGCAATCAAAGGGTTAGGCCGCGATTCAAAGGAGTATCCAATCACCAAAAACACCGCAAAAATGATCGACATCACCGTCAATAAAGCCCATCCCTGCCGACGGTCTTTGACCATCACGCCAAAGGTGCAACAAAAAGCGGCTGGAATTAAAAGGATCGCCAACACTTCAAAAAAATTGGATAACGGTGTGGGATTTTCAAAAGGATGCGCGGAATTCGCGTTGTAATATCCGCCGCCATTGCTCCCGAGCTGCTTGATGGCGATTTGCGAAGCAACCGGTCCGACGGCAATGGTCTGTTCAGCGCGGATTTGTCCCTGGGCATCCTTGGTCGGCTCCGCCTCGCTAAAGACGCGAGTCGAGGCGGGTTGTACGACAACGACTGTCATCGATCGATGAAAGGTCTGCGGAACACCTTGAGAAACCAGCACCACCGACCAGATAACGGCCAAGGGCAATAAAACGTAAAGTATCGACCGCAGCAAATCCACCCAAAAATTCCCGACTGTTTCCATTTTTTTCCTGGCAAAACCTCTAATAAGGGCGATGAGGACCGACATCCCCGTCGCTGCTGAAACAAAATTCTGAACAGCCAATCCAGCCATTTGCGTCAAATAACTCATCGTGGACTCACCACCATATCCCTGCCAATCGGTATTCGTGACAAAAGAAATCGCGGTATTGAACGCTGAGTCCGGACTGACGGCCGGCAACCCTTGTGGATTCAATGGCAGAATACCTTGCAGCCTCTGCAAAAAATATAAAAACAAAAATCCAGCCGTGTTAAAAGTCAGCATGGCCAAAGCGTAATTTTTCCAGGACATGTCCTCGTTCTTGCCTTGACCCGTCAGTTGATAAATGGCTTTCTCTAGGCCCGACAACCATCGCATGGGACGCGGAACATTTCCTTCATAGATCTGGGCCATATAATCTCCCAATGGTTTAGCAAGACCAATGAGCACGGCCAAATAAAGGCTGAACTGGATCCAGGCCATATCGATCATAATATCCGCTCACCTTTCAACAGGACCACGATCAAATAAATCAACACTCCGAACGAGATGATACCCGCGATCAAATAAATAAAATTCATGGTTTCCCCATTTTTTGTCGATGGACTAAAACCTGATTCCCGAAAATCCGCCCCCAAAATCAGGGTTTATCTTCCATCAGCAACTGCTGACAAAATTTGATAAACCAAACACTAACCGCCACACACACCACCGCGATGCCAAGATAGATGATGTCCATCGTTTCCTATCACTCCATCAATTCAATTTTTGTTGGTTGATTCCCTACTTGCCGCGATCAACATATGCGATGATCGAAAAATTGGGGGACAGTCCTAAAGGGACAGCCCCCCTGTATCGATATATCCCAACATCTTCGCAACGGTTTGCTCGACAGTCAAATCAGTTGTGTCGATGACAATCGCGTCGTCGGCCTTTTTTAACGGGCTGGCCTTGCGGGTCATATCACTTTGGTCCCGATCCAAAACGGTCTTGCGAACCGTCGCGGTATCCACCTTTTCATCTTGCGCGGTAAAATCTTTAAGACGCCGGGCGATCCGCTGCTCGGCATCGGCATCCAAATAAAATTTATACCGGGCCTTTGGAAAAACAACCGTGCCAACATCCCGTCCTTCGATGACAACATTCCCTTGTTCGCCAATCTTCCGTTGCCAACTCACCACCACTTCCCTTACGACCGGTTCCTGGGCGATGTACTGTGTTTTCTCGGTCACATCCACTTGACGAATCGCGGCACTCACATCTTCACCGTCTAAAAGCACCTGCAAATCACCAGCCCCCACCTGACGCAAAACAACGGTTGTTTTCCGTGTCAACGCGATTAACGCTGCACGATCCTGCCAATCAATCCCTTTTCGCAAGGCCTTCAAAGTCACGGCGCGATACATCGCCCCGGTGTCCATATAAAGAAAATGCAGTTGCGCGGCCAGGGCCTTGGCAGCGGTGCTTTTCCCCGCACCCGCCGGCCCGTCGATGGTGATGATCAAGTTAACTCGCCCCAAGCTCATCACGTTTCGTTTTTGCCGATGTGAATTGAGTGATTAGCGATTTGTGGTCATTCGTCGATATGGACTTACGGACCAACCCCAACTTCTCCACCATCTCATCAATCGCCTTAATGATATTTTTGGAATTGTTCATGCAAATGTCGTTCCACATTTGCGGCGAGGAAGAGGCGATCCGGGTCAAATCTTTCAAACCGCCGGCGGCATAGGAAAGATGCTCTTTGGGGATGCTGTCCATGAGAGCATAGGCCGCCACATGCGGTAGGTGGCTGATGGTCGCCAAAATGTTGTCGTGTTCCTGAGGGGAAAGGGTCTTGACCTGCGCACCCAGACTCGTCCAAAAACTTTTAAGTCGCTCCAGGGCCTGCCGATTGGTCTCTTCCGTCGGAGTGACCAGGCAAATGGACTGTTCAAACAAATCCGGACGGGCACTTTCCACACCGCGTTTTTCCGATCCGGCCAGCGGATGCGACCCGACGTAATAAACAAAATCCGGCAAATGCTTTTCTGCCGTACTCACAATCGAAGACTTGGTACTGCCAACGTCGGTCACGATGCAATGCCTTTTTAAAAAAGGCCCCATGTTGGACAGCATCCCTTGAATGATATTCACCGGGGTCGAAAGGATCACCAAATCGGCGTGGGCGACCGCCTGTTTGAGATCTTGCGTGCCCTGATCAATGGCGCCAAGGCTCAAAGCAGCGTCGAGTGAGGCCTGATGCTGGGATAAGCCAACGACTTCCGAAGCGATTTTTTGCTTCTTAACGGCCAACCCAATCGACCCACCCAACAAACCAACACCAATGATCGCGATTTTTCGAAATTGCTGCGGTCTAAAAGAAATCAATCTTAAATCTCCCGTTCTACGGCCAGGGCAACCTTTTTGAGCTGTCCTACGAGTTCGGAAAAATTCTCAGGGACCAACGACTGCGCACCGTCGGAAAAAGCCTCTTCCGGATTTTCGTGCACCTCAATCATCAGGCCATCGCACCCCGCGGCGACCGCGGCCTTGGCAATACTTCCCACCAGGCCCCAGCGTCCCGTCCCATGACTCGGATCCACGATCATGGGCAAATGCGATTTTTGCTTAACCACCGGCACCGCGTTGATATCTAACGTGTTGCGGGTGGCTGTCTCAAAAGTCCGAATCCCTCGTTCGCACAGCATCACATTGAAATTCCCCTTCGCCAGTATGTATTCCGCGGACATGAGCAAATCATTGATCGTAGCACTCAAGCCGCGCTTTAATAAAACCGGCTTCTGCGTCATGCCCACTTCCTTCAAAAGCGAAAAATTCTGCATATTCCGCGCCCCAATTTGAAAAATATCGACGTAGCGATCCATCAACTCAACGTCGCGCGGGTCCATCACTTCCGAAACCGTCGCTAAATCACATTCTTTACCGACCTGCTTCATGTATTTCAATCCTTCTTCGCCCAGCCCCTGAAAATCATAAGGTGACGTCCGCGGTTTGAACGCGCCCCCGCGCAAAACCGTTGCCCCGGCGGCCTTGATCTTTTTGGCCACCGATAACAAAGAATCAAGACTCTCAACAGAACAAGGTCCAGCCATGATGATGAGTTTTTTGCCCCCCACTTCCAGACGATTGCGGATCTTGACAATCGACCCTTCCCGACGAAATTCTCTGGAAACCAGCTTATACGGTGACAACACCGGGATCACGCGCTCAACACCGGGAAACACTTCCAAAGGAATCACCCGTAAAACATCTTCCGGCCCAATGAAGCCGATGATCGTGCGCTCGACCCCTCGGGAAATATGCGCTTTGAGTCCGAGCTTCTCGGCCTTTTCAACAATATGGGCAATCTGTTTTTCGGTTGCCTCAGGTTTGACAATGACAATCATAAGACCTCCCTCAAAACTTTAATGAACTTTTCATTTTCCTTCTCGGTACCGATCGTTACCCGAAGGAACGTGTCCAACCCCCAAAATCCCATGTCGCGCACAATGACCCCACGTTCTAAAAGCCTTCGCACCACGTTTTGACTTTTCTGCTTCACATCAACTAAAATGAAATTCGTCACCGTCTTAACAATCCGCAAATCCAAGGCCTCCAAATCCCGATAAAGGACCTGCCGTTGGCTTTCAATCAACTTAGCACAGCGACGGTAAAAGGCCTGATCTTGCAAACAAGCCAGGGCCGCGGCCTGTGCCACCGAATTCACATTGAACGGTTCCCGAAGACGATTCAAGATATCAATCACGTCCGCGTGGGCCACACCATACCCCACCCTCAATCCTGCCAATCCATACATTTTGGAAAATGTCCGGGCAATAAGCACATTGGGGAATTTTTTCAAAAGCTTGATGCTGTTTGGATAATCCTTGGCCAAGACATATTCAAAATAAGCCTCATCAATAAAAACCAAAATCTTTTTTCCGATCCTTTTTAGAAACGCCAGCAATGGCCGCTCGGACACATAGGTCCCGGCCGGATTGTCTGGGTTCCCGATAAAAATGATCTTGGTTCTTTGATTCACCGCGGCTGCCATCCCGTCGAGATCATAACGAAAATCCTGTAAGGGGATCGAACGCACCTTGGCCCCTGCCGCCTTTGCCGCGATGTCATAAATCAAAAAAGATGGTCGGGCGATGATCACCTCATCCCCGGGATGAACAAAAGCCCGAATGGCCAAAACAATGATTTCATCGGAACCGTTGCCAAAGATCAATTGATTGCCTGGGACCCGCAAACGACGACTCAAGGCCTGCCGCAGATAAAAACATCCGCTGTCCGGATACCGATTGACTTTCTTTGCTGCATCCACAATCGCCTTCAAGACTTTCGGCGACGGGCCAAAAGGTGTTTCATTCGAGGCCAGCTTAATCACCTGCCGCAAACCTAACTCACGTCGGACTTCTTCAATCGGTTTTCCCGGTTGATACGGCTTGATTTCGCGGACGCGTTTCAAAGCAAGGCTTTTCATTCCAGGCTCGGGTAAGACCCCAGGACTTTAAGATATTTGCACATATCTTCCAGTTGATCAAGGGCCTTTCTGACTTTGAGATCTTCGCGATGCCCTTCAAAATCGACAAAAAAATAATAGTCCCAAACCCGTTTCTTCGACGGACGCGACTCAATTTTGGTCAAATTGATTTTATTTTGATAAAACGGCGTCAACATCCCGTGCAAGGCACCGACCTTATCTTTGATCGAAAATAAAATGGACGTCCGATCGCTTCCGGTTGACGCAACATCATCATTGGCCAAGACCAAAAACCGTGTGACATTATTTGCGTGATCCTCGATGTCCTTCTTTAAAACCGGCAATCCATAAACTTTCGCGGCCAAACTCGAAGCAATGCACGCCGAACCTTTCTCATGCAGGACCCGCTGGGCCGCGTGCGAGGTGGAAACCACATCAACAAGTTTGGCCTTCGGCAGATTTGCTAACAGCCAATGGCGGCATTGTCCGAAAACCTGTGGGTTTGAATAAATCACTTTGATTTGATTCAAAGGGGTCTTCCCCAACAAATTGTGCGATATCTCCAACAAAATCTGCGCGCAAATCTTCAAATCCGAATCCACCAAAAGATCAAAGGTATGCGTAACCGCTCCTTCAATCGAATTCTCAATGGGGGCAACGCCATAATCACAATGCCTATTCTCGACCTTTTGAAAAATCACCGATATGTTTTCGCATGGCAAATATTCAACCTGTGAACCAAATTTTTTTTCAGCGGCAAGTTGGGTAAAAGACGCTTGCGGCCCTAGATAAGCAATGCGCAAAGGTTTTTCCAACGCTAAGGAACTCGACATGATCTCTCGATAAATCGCTTCCAAGGCTTCAGCTTTCATCGGGCCTTGATTCAAATTCCGGATCCGTTTCAGGATTTCTTTTTCCCGACCAGGGGCATAGATCCCCTTTTGACTCGCGATCTTCTCTTTACCAATCGCCAGGCACAATTTCGCCCGTTCATTGAGAAGCTCGACGATCTTCGCGTCAATCACATCAATTTTTTCACGATGACTCTTCAGTGTCATGTTCTTCCTTGTCCGTTGCCTCATCGGAATCCTTGCTCGGTTCCGTAAAAACATCCGCTTCCGGCAGCGACGATGACGGTTCTTGCTCTTCGACAAGCTTCTGCAAACGCGACGCGGCCCGCGCTGAGACCGCCTGCTGTTGTTCCTGATGATCCAACTCATCCATCACGGCCTTCAGGTCTGGCACACCCAAATCTTCTTGAACAACGCGCTCTTCCTGTTCTGCTTGCTCGCCAGAATCTTGACTGTCTTTTTGCGCTGGTTGCGCTGGCGGCTCATTAGCTGCCAACAACTTTTCTTCATTCAATTTCAGATGCTCATCGATCTTTTTCATTTCCGTAAAGACATCCAATTTCGGCATGTCTTCCAAGGCCCTTAATCCAAAATATTCTAAAAACAGTTTGGTTGTCCCATAAAGGTATGGCCGTCCCGGAACTTCTTTGCGGCCAGTGACTTTGATCAACCCCCGCTCCAGAAGATGGCCAACGACACCGTCGGAATTGACCCCGCGGATCAATTCAATATCCATCCGCGACACCGGTTGTTTGTACGCGATGATGGCCAGGGCTTCGAGGGCCGGATGCGTCAACCGGTCCTTGACCCGCATTTTAAAAAAATTACGGATGAATGAGGCGTAGCCGGGATTGCTGAGCATCTGATAACCACCGGCAACTTCGACGATGGCCAACCCGCGCTGATGGGTTTCGTATTCTTCCTTCAACTCCACGATCAATTTTTTGATCTCATTCAAATTCAAACTCTCAATGGCCTGCTTCAACTGATCACCAGAAACCGGTTTGTCGTTGACAAATAACAAGGACTCCACCACACCTTTGTAATAATCCTGTGTCGCCTGATCCATGATCAACTCATCCTTTGTTTATAGATCTCATTCAATAATTGTTCGGTCGTGTCAATGCCCTTGGCCCGTTTGAAGGCCTTTTCAATCATCGCCAAGGCCTCTGGCTTGGTGTACTGCAGCTGGAGTAAAACCGCCAAGGCCTCGTCGTGGGAACTGTGTTCTTCTGCCGCCGGCTCTGTCGCTTGCGCGACATCCTGGTCGCGGATCAAACCAAATTTGACAACCTTACCCTGCAATTTAGCAATGATTTCTTTGGCCTTCTGTTGTCCGATACCGGGCAATGTTGTCAAAAGCCGCACATCCGCTTCATTGATCGCGCGCGATATCTCTGAAATCGGACGGTTGAGCGCCTTGATGGCCGCCCGCGGCCCAACACCAGACACTTGAATGAACTGCAAAAAGAAATCGCGTTCGACCTCATTAAAAAAACCAATCAAAACCGGAATGCTTTTTGAAGGCGTTGTTTGAAAATAATGATAGGTGATCAATTCAAGAAAACCATTCCCGTCTTTCCGTTCGTCAATCCGCTTCAAAACCGACATCGGCACCAAAAGTTCGTAAAAGATCCCCTGGACTTCAAGGGTGACCGAATGATCGGTCTTTTCAACAAATTTTCCTCGCAGCTTGACAATCATAAGAATATCAAAATGGAACAGTCCCTAAAGGGACATCCCCTTAAGTCCCCTCGTCATATGGCAGTATCCCAAACCCAATGCAATCGCGTCGCTGGCATCCAAAGTCAATTTCTCAACGGGAATCTTGAAAAATCGCGCCACGACCTCACGGGTCTGCTGTTTTCCAGAACCGCCCTGGCCCAACAGTGATTTACGAATCCGCTTCACACTGTACTCCGCCAATTTTATTTGACAATGAACACTGACCAAACAAATCACTCCCCGCACATGACCTAAAACGCTCACGGTTGCGGGGTGTCGATGATGCGCGTATAACTTTTCCAATACCATCACCTGCGGTTGATGCTGCTGAATCACTTCCCGCAAATGAAAATAAATCTTATCAAGCCTTTGCGGCAGGTCGCTGTCTTTTTTAGGTTGGATACACCCGGCCTCGACCAACTTAAATCCTCTGCTCCCGGAACCCTCAACTTCAATCACGGCGTATCCGGTGACTTTCAATCCTGGATCAACGCCCAAAATCCTTTTCATCCTTGCGCCGCAACCTTCGCCATTTCCTCCTCGGAAATGTCAAAATTAGCATGCACCGCCTGGACATCTTCTTGCTCTTCTAAATTTTCCATCAAGGCCAGAAGCGTCTTGACGTCATTGCCATGCACCGCGATACTTGAACTCGGGACCTTGGTCAGCTCGGCGGTAACCATTGCAATACCTTTTGCCGTTATGGCCTTCTTAACCGCTTCCAAATTCGCCGGATCACAAGTGATTTCATGAAATTCCCCCTCGGACTTGATGTCCTCACCACCGGCATCAAGCACAATCTCCATCAACGCGTCTTCAGCGATTTTCTTTTTTTCAATTGTGATATAACCCTTAGAGCTGAACATCCAGGACGTGCTTCCGGCCCCGGCCATACTCCCGCCCTTTTTCGCCAGGATATTTCGAATCTCGGCAGTCGTACGGTTTTTATTGTCCGTTAATCCTTCAATCAAAATCGCAACACCCGCCGGACCATAAGCATCAAAAGTCACGTTCTCATAAACAATACCCGGCAACTCGCCGGTCCCTTTTTTGATAGCGTTCTCAACATTGGCGTTGGGCATGTTGATCTCTTTCGCCCGCGCCACAGCCGCCCGCAAACGGATATTATGGTCTTGATTACCGCCGCCTTCTTTTGCCGCAGCGGTAATCTCGCGGGTCACTTTCGTAAACGCGGCCCCACGGCTCGCGTCGGTTGCCGCTTTTTTGTGTTTGATCTTAGCCCACTTCGAATGCCCTGACATGATACCCTCCTATTAAACCGAACATTGACAAAAACATTTTTTAAAATAAAAACTAAATTAACGACGAGCAAACCAATAAGCCGAGTTTTGTTGTTTCCTTCGAAAAGGAAATATGGTTATTGAACTCACTATAGGAATCGCTTCCCATACGCTTGCGGTCTACCCGGGAATATGACGAAACGGATCGCCT
Source organism: Candidatus Omnitrophota bacterium (assembly GCA_023247815.1). Lineage (GTDB taxonomy): Bacteria > Omnitrophota > Gorgyraeia > Zapsychrales > JANLHA01 > JAHFFS01. The sequence continues at coordinate 15,362 of JAHFFS010000002.1, read as the reverse complement.
CGTTCCTGTCAACAGGATTTTCCCTTATTTGACCTTGCTCCATGCAGAGATTGCTCGTTTCACTTCCCGCCCGCCTTAAAAATTTTAAGGAAGGCGGGACTTCGTCACTGTAGCTCTGATCCTCCCCGACTTTCGTCGAGTGCCCTGCGTGACCAGGGTGCATTATCCTTTGGAGCTCGGACTTTCCTCCCCCCCGTCATTTGACGTGGAGGCAACCATTTTGGCCTGCTCGTCTTTGAGAGCCTTTTTCGCTAACCGATCAGCTTCTTTGTTTTTTTCCCGAGGGATGTGCTGTATTTCAACACGACCCACCTGCGAGATCAAACGCCGAACCTGATCTGACAAAGATCTAATCCCCTCATCACGGACTTTGTATTGTCCGATCATCTGCTTATAAAGCAGTTCACTGTCGGTAAAGACATGAACTTCGCCGGCCTTTAAAGCCGAACACGCTTCTAAAGCGCAAATCAAAGCGGTATATTCGGCAATGTTGTTGGTCGCGTTGCCAATGGCCTTCGAGATCTCTTTGATCACTTGACCATTTTCAAGGATCACAACACCGATCGACGCTCTTCCTGGATTGCCGCTACAAGCCCCATCGGTATATACCGTTAAACTTCGGTTCAAAGAGCAACCTCACACATCTTCTTGAAGATAAAGGATCCGAGCGCAAAATTCGCACTGCACCATATCTTGGTGCATCTTGATCTGATTAACCACTTGCGCCGGCACATTCATGTAACAACCGCCGCAGGACGCACCCGTCACCGGCACCAACGCCAATCCATCTTTGTTGTTCAAAATTTTCTCGTATTTCAGCAGGAGATTCTTGTCCAATTCCGGGGCAACCTGTTTGCGCTGATTTTCCAAAACCGACTTTTTGCCTTCCAGGTCTTTCATCGAGGCCTCGATGACCTGCTTTTCCTTCAAATATTTTTGCTCTTCTTGCTTGAGCGCTTCTTTCTCCTGATTGATCGAGATCTGAACCTGGTCACCGAGGTCGTAAAAATTCAAAATCTTTTCTTCGATGATTGATTTGTCCGCCTTGACCCCTTCAATCTCGACGAGCTTCGCGGTATATTCTTTATTGGTCTTGATCTCGGAAAGCTGGGCATTGACTTTGCAGATGGCGTCCTCTTTGACCAACAGGTCCCCTTCCAATCCTTTGCGCTCAAGTTGAATGGCCTTAAATTTTTCTTCGAGCTCCTTCAACCTAGCCTTCTTGGCCTCGAACTGCTTTTGCGCCTCCACCAAAACCTCAGGCCCGGCCTTGAGTTCACGCTTAAAATGAAATATTTCCCGATCAATCTTTTGTAACGCGACCAGCTTTTTAACCGTCTCTAATATTGTCGTCTGCGTCAACGAATCTTTCCCTTTCCCCAAAACCAATAATGGGCACAGAAGGACTCGAACCTTCGACCTCTGCCATGTGAGGGCAACGCTCTAACCAGCTGAGCTATGCGCCCATTTCGATTGAACTTTATCATAACCTGCCAGGTCGGTTTGCCGACTCAGCGTCGGTAAACAGCCCATTTTACATTCTGGGCCCACGTGGACTTGAACCACGGACCAATTGATTATGAGTCAACTGCTCTAACCGGCTGAGCTATGGGCCCTCATCCACAAATTTGCTGTAACTCTTTTATTTCCCGAAAATTTTGACTTTCAATATAACACAAGGATTTTGGATTTTCAACAGAATATGAGGGAACACGTGTGGCAATTCCTAAGGCGATTTCACTCATCAACAACGCTTATTTTCAACGTCCCGGTAGGGTTAACCCCTTTGATGCTCATCAGATAAACGCTGAAGATCTCGAACTTATGTGGCTTCTGAAAACTCTCTCCTTTGAACCGCATATGGATCGATTCCCCTGATTTCAAAATGACCTTTTCTCCCCCCTGCGAATTGTCTGTTGGCCGGGTCCCCCAATACTGATTATCAAAAAGAAAAAACAGGGTCGACTGCCCCAATCCCTTAACAATCATATGCCGTTTGCTGACATTCTTAAGAATCACTTCGAATTCAACATCTTCCCGCACGTGATAAGAGTCCTTTATCGTGCGCAACTCAAGCCGCAAAGGGAGATATTCCTGCTGATATCCCGCCAACAGCTCTCCGTACTTTTGAATGAGCGGCAGGACATCAAATTGGGTGCGCAACAAATGCTTGCGCTGATAGCCGGAAAATTTCACATCCAGCAAAGGAAAACCAAAATTGAACGCATCTCGCGACTGTTCAAACGTGACATCCTTCATGCGATCAATGGTCACCCCAAAACGATAAGGTGTCTGCGACTTATCCCGCGCTTCGCCGGTATACTCATAATCGATTTGATAAATCCCATATTGATTTTCCGTCAGACGCGACTTATCAAAATTTTCCAATTCTGGATAACGCGCCTTTTCCTTTTCAATCTCTTGGTAAATCGACATCACAACTTCGTTGCAGAGCTCTTTCAACTTTGGATCAAACGCGTCTTCCTCGGCTCGACTCTTCCCGACACCGCATAAAAGGCTGAAGAACAAAATGAACAATATTGTTTTTTTCATAAACGATCGCTTTCTTCTATAAAAACGAAAAGGCCTGCCCATACCGGTCAGCAGGCCTTTCGCCATCAAAACAACAATTTGACACTCGTTAAATGGCAACCTCCACCTCACGTGAAGAGATGTCAAGAAACTGCTTGATCCGACGAGACCTGGTCGGATGGCGCAATTTCCGCAGGGCCTTGGATTCGATTTGACGAACCCGTTCACGGGTCACGTTGAATTCACTGCCCACCTCTTCCAAGGTGCGGCTGGTGCCGTCATGAATCCCGAAACGCAATTCCAAAATTTTACGTTCGCGAGAATCCAGGCTCTCTAAAACAGTGGAAATTTCTTCCTTCAACATCGAATGCAGTGTTGCGTTCGCCGGTGACACCGCCTTTTTATCTTCTATGAAATCACCGAAATTGGTATCGCCTTCATCACCGATCGGAGTTTGCAAAGAGATCGGCACCTGCGAAATTTTTAAAATCTCTTTGACTTTGGTGACCGAAATCCTCATCTGCTTGGAAATTTCCTGTGCCGTCGGTTCCCGGCCGTACTCCTGCACAAACAAACGGGAGATCCGAATGATTTTATTGATGGTCTCGGTCATGTGGACCGGAATCCTGATGGTGCGCGCTTGATCGGCGATTGATCGGGTGATCGCCTGACGGATCCACCAAGTCGCGTAAGTTGAAAATTTGTACCCGCGTTTGTATTCAAATTTCTCAACCGCGCGGATCAACCCCATGTTCCCCTCTTGGATCAAATCCAAAAAGGACAGACCACGGTTGATATATTTCTTGGCGATGCTGACGACCAAACGCAGATTCGCCTCAACCAAAAGTTTCTTGGCCTTATTGAATTTTGACTGACGGATCTTGATGACCCGCAACTGCTCTTTGAGATTCCCGATGGAATCGCCCAGGGCCTTCTGATACCGGCTTCGCTCCTTGCGCAGCTGCGCCGTATTCTTGTCTTTCCGGTTTCCTTTCAGGGCCTTATCGATCCTTTCAACCGAATCAATCAGCTCGACCATCCTTTCAACAATTTCCTCGTTCACGGTTGCCGTGAGTTTGAATTCGGCCAACGCCATGGCCGCTTGTTCCGTCCCGACCCGGCTATGCCGCACCCGCTTGATGATCTGGTTCAAATCCCGGATCAGTTTGGGGCGTCTTTCCAATTCGTCCTTAATCACATCCTCGACGTTGATCTGCTCTTTCAAAACCAGATTGACCTTTTCCAAGGCCTCTTTTCGGGCATAAGACGTCATAAACAACGCCTCGGCAAATTTCTGTTCGGTCTCCTCAATGCGTTTGGCCAGGCTGATTTCTTCTTCACGGGTCAAAAGCGGGATCGATCCCATCTGTTTGAGATACATCTTGACCGGATCATCAAGCGGTATGAATTTATCCGCGTATTCATCGTCGCGGGTCTGCTCTTCGCGCAGACGGCGCACCTGTTGCTCACGGCTCTCTTCATCCTCGAGTTCCATCTCCTCGGCATCTTCCTCGGACTCGATGACCTTGATGTTTTTTCCGTCAAGGATCTCAAACACATGATCAATCTCTTCTGACGAATCGATCTTCTCCGACAAGGTGTCGTTCACCTCATCATAAGTCAAATACCCTTTCTTTTTTCCAAGGGCGATCAACTTATCGAGATCATTCTTCAACTCTTTACGGTTCATTTTTTCTACCCCTTGATTAATTGATTAAACTCCCTTACCAAATGATCCAACTTCTCTTGGTCCCCAATATTTTTCGCGTCCTGCATCTCCTGCTGCAACTTCTGGCGCTGCGACCGCACACGTTCCTGCCGCAGCCGTTTGATACAGTCCTCATGGACCTTGTGCTTATTTCCCAACACACTCTCCGACGATGAGACGATGGCGGAAATGAGCCGCGAGACCTTCTCATCATCAAAACAATTCACGAGCGACGCCGGAGAAATCTTCTGCCCCTGCGCAAACAAATCAAAAATCTTTTTCACGACATCGCGCACATTCGAATTTTGAAAATCGTCCAACTCGACGGCCGACTTGGTCAAATCAATGAATTGGTCATCTTCCAACATCAAGTGCACCAAATCCCGTTCCACCGGCCGGATCGGCTGACTGACCGGCACCGATGGCTCGGCCTGACTGAAACTCACTCGCCCCGTATTCTTTGGCCCGAGCTTTTTCAGCTCTTCCCAAAGCGTGTCCTCTTTAACGCGCAATTCATGCGCTAAACGACGGATGTATTCCGACTTAACAATGGCATTGCTGAACTGATCGATGGTCGCGAGCATCTCCACGGCAATCTGCGCGGTCGTTTCAATATTTGAGTCTGGCGCGCGCCGTAACAGCAATTTCAATTTGAAATCAAAGATCGATTCCGCGGATTCAATCATTTTTTTAAGGGCCTCCGCGCCAAACTGCTGAACAAATGAATCCGGATCATGGCCCTCCGCTAAGCAAACCAACTTCACGTTCAAATCTTCGGCAATCAAAAGATCGATGCTGCGTAGCATCGCCGACTGTCCGGCGAGATCGGCATCAAATAACATCACGACATTCTTGGTGTAGCGACGGAGCAAACGGATCTGATCAATGGTCAAGGCCGTTCCTAAGGACGCCACGATATTTTCAATTCCGTTTTTAAACGGAACCATGAAATCCATATAACCTTCGACGACCAACACCCGGTCTTCACGGATCACGGCGTCTTTCGCCAGATGGAATCCGTAGAGATGCTTCCCCTTGGTATAAAGATCGGTTTCCGGTGAATTGACATACTTCGCCGTGTTTTCTTTCTGCATAGTCCGGGCGCCAAAAGCGACACAGCGCCCTTGGATATCAAAGATCGGAAAGATGATCCGCTCGCGAAAGCGATCATAAAATCCTTGGCCTTCCCGTCGGGGAACGATAAGTCCGGCACTCTCCATCTGCGAAAGGCTGATACCGCTGCCACGCAGATGCTTGATGAGCCCGTCCCATTCCTCAAGCGCGTAACCCAACTGAAACCGTTTGGCGTCTTCCAAATTGACGTTGCGTGACTTCAAATATTCTCGCGCCTGCTGGGCCGACGGTCGACGGTCCGAAATCAAATTTTTATGAAAATATTCAAGCGCCTGCCGGTTGATGTCAAAGGCCACCTGTTTTTTTTGCTGTTCCTTCTCGTCCCGTAAATCCTTTTTCGGGATGACCACCCCGACTTTATCGGCCAAAAATTGCACCGCTTCTGGAAACTCCAGCCGCTCCATTTTCATGACAAAGGTAATGGCATTGCCTCCCATTCCGGAGCTGAAGCAATGAAAAATCTGTTTTTTAGGACTGACAAAGAACGATGCTGTCTTCTCATGCTGAAACGGTGACAATCCTTTAAAATTTTGCCCGGAACGCTTCAACGGAATATACGTTGATATCAGCTCAACGATATCACAGCGGTCTAAAACTTCTTGGATCACTTCGTTGGGAATGAAGCCCATCAGCGTCGAAACCTCTTAAATCCCGAGCATTCAACAATATCAATCGTGGTCTTTTTTTGCAATTTGTCTAAAAGCAGATTGATCCCCAAATTATCACTCGCCATGTGCCCGGCATTGACCACATTTAAAAATTCCGTTTTCACCCTCGTGAAATGCTGCTCCGACAAATGCATGCAAAGCAACGTATTGATCCCAACCTGCGACAACCTGGCAAAAACCTCTTTGGACCCTTCAGTACCACCGGTCATATCAACAAGAATCCGTCCGGCGGGATCTTTCTTGCCGCCAACCAAGACCGTTGGGCCGGACTTGAGCGCCGCACCAGCACGATATTCCGGTTCTGCCAATAAAAGATCGACCACGTTGCTACAAGTTTTCGGTTTCTTTTGATCCATCCGTTGCTGCAAATACCGCGTCACGTGATTATCCGTCGGCGTATGACAACTCATTAAAGGAACTTCAAGCAATCGCGCCGCGTCAACGGTTTGGGTATGATTATCGCTATGCAACCGACGACTGACTTCCGCGATGCGCCGATTCATCAATCCTTCAGCAACCTTCGACGGTAATTTAAGGTTCTTTAGAACGTCGGTCTGCAAATCCATCACTTCGCACAATCCCGCCAAGGCGATCCCGATCGGATGATGAGCCAGGACCAGATCAATCGGTTCCTTGCTGCGGGACAATTCTTTCGCCATCAAGATTTCACTGACATCGATATCGATGCCGACCATGATCCGCTTGATTTCTCTTTCCGGGTCCCCGTTGAGGATCCGCGAATCCGCGTAAGGGTTCCAGAATTTTTCTCTATCAAAGAACTTTCTTTCCGAAGATTTCAACTTTCGAAATTCGGATTTGGCCTTCCGTAACTGGGCTTCGACCTGCGCGCTTTTCCGTGGATCCGCCGCAATGCCTTCTTGAATAAAAAATTTATGAAGATCCCCAAGTCTCAAGGCATCCTCCACACGGTTGACAAAAAAACTTATGGCTGTTTTCGATTCCCTTGGTGAGAGGAAGAACGCAATGATTCCATCGCATTTGGCTCTAAGGGAAAATAGGTTTTGACGATATTCTCAAAACCAAAACGGTAGATCTGAAGGGGCACTTGCGATAACCGCGATCCAGAATAAGAGTCTTGCACGCCTTTGCTAAGCATTTCCTTCCCAGGAACCAGCAACAAAATGATCGTTAGGCCGGCGACCAGCACACTGCGTAAAGCACCCACCAACACCCCCCCCAACCGACTTAAAAAATTCAATTCCTCGCCGCTGATCCAGAGGCTCACGAGCGACCGAATGCCGTTAAAGACTATAAGGGCAACGATCCAGATCAAAACAAAGGCCGCTATCTCACAAATGCTGACGGGAACATGTCCGCGATCGCGTAAAATGACCGCCAACTTCAAATAATAGTGGATACTGAAAAATATAGCAAAGAACATTCCCAACAGCTTAAAAAACTCAATAAAAATTCCTTTACTCGCCCCTGTCCAGATGCAACGCAATAGGATACAAATACTTAGAACATCGACCCAATTGATCTGAGATAGGATTTCTTTTAACATATTGATATCGTTAACGTTAAACGATGAAGTATAACATATGCAAATAGCCGTGTCAAGAAAACGCTTTCCATCTTTTAACATTTTCTATAAGCATAACTATATGATAAATAAAGAGTTATGGGTCTGATCTTCCGCCGCTGTTATACTGGTGCTCTTGACATTTTCTTGCGAACATGCTAAGGTCTAACAAATTTCAATCGAAACAATATGACACCCTTTCAAGAAGAAGAAATCAAGCATCAACGCGATCAAGCCTTTCGAGAGCTTAGCGTCCTCTATGAAGTAAGCTGTGCCATGAGGACAACCCTTCATCTTAACAACATTCTCTATATCATACTGACCGGGGTCACGTCACACTCCGGACTTGGGTATAACCGGGCGATCCTTTATCTAAAAAATCCTAACACCCGCTGCCTGGAATGCAAGATGGCCATCGGTCCGGAATCCGGGGAAGACGCCAATACCATCTGGACATCCCTTGAAGCCTCTCGGCAAAAACTCGATGATTTGATCAGTTCCGAAAACGTCACTTTAACCATGACCGAATCGAAATTTTTTCACCGATTCAAGGACTTGACCTTTCCCTTGGACCCAACGGCCCCCTATCTCTTAAGCCAGGCCTTCCATCGGGGCGCCTCTTGGTATCTGACGAAAAATGACATCGCGCAATTTCAAAACGATCCGCTCTTGCAGGCCTTTCAAACCCAGGAATTGATCATCATGCCGCTCAAGGCCAAAGACAACGTCAATGGCCTTATCATCGCCGACAATATCTATACCCAAAAACCGATCACCGACGATGATATCCGCATTTTCACCATGCTCGCCAATCAGGCTGGTCTGGCGATTGAAAATTCCAACCTCTATGAGATGATCGTTCAAAAAAGCCAAACCGATCCGATCACCCAACTTTGGAACCACGGATATTTTCAGGATACCCTCTCGACCCTTTTCAAAAAGGCAGAAGAAAATCAAACCCCTTTAAGCCTGGCCTTGATGGACTTAGATGACTTCAAGAAACTGAACGATACCTACGGCCATCAATCCGGAGATCAGGTGCTTCGTGAAATAGGAGAAATTCTCAAAGAACTTTCGCGAGAACATGATGTGATCTGCCGGTATGGCGGGGAAGAATTTGCCATGATCTTAGATGCCAGTGACAAAAAACAAAGCTACGAAATCGCGGAACGGCTGAGAGTCAAGATTGAGCAAAAGCAGTGGAAACTTCCAAATAATTTTAAAATGACCGTTAGCATTGGTGTGGCCAGCTTCCCCGACGACGCAAAAGATAAAGAAGAACTCATTGCCAAGGCTGATCGCGCGATGTACATCGCCAAATTCAGTGGTAAAAATCAGACCTGTATCAGCGAAAGTCCTTTTTGAAAAAAATCTGGGGGCTTCCCTTTCGGGACCTGTCGTTTCTCAAACACCTACCGCTTCAGAAACTTCCTCTTCCTTCTCTTGCGGCGCTTCATCAAACTTGACCGACACCAATTTTGAAATTCCCGTCTCCTGCATGGTGATCCCGTACAGCACATCGGCGTTGGCCATGGTTTTTTTATTGTGCGTAATCACGATGAACTGCGAGGTCTTCGCGAAATCTTTGAGCAAGTAGACAAACCGTCCCACATTGGCCTCATCCAAAGCAGCGTCAATTTCGTCGAGAACGCAAAAAGGACTGGGATTCACTTTAAAGACCCCAAAAATCAAGGCAATGGCCGTTAAGGTTTTTTCCCCGCCGGAAAGCAAACTGATGCTCTGCAATTTTTTCCCGGGCGGACGTGCGACAATCTCAATCCCGCACTCCAAAACATTTTCCGGGTCCATCAACACAAGTTCGGCCTCACCGCCGCCGAACAACATGCGAAAATAAATGCGAAACTCTTCGCTGACTTTGATGAAGGTGTCCATAAACATCTGCCGCGTCTGCCGGTTGATTTTGCTGATCGTTTGGTGAAGCGATTCTTTGGCTTCAATCAGATCACTTTGCTGCTTGGTTAAAAATTCAAACCGTTCCCGCAGATCCTCAAATTCTTCAATCGCGACCAGATTGACCGCGCCAAAGGATTCACAGCGCTTGCGCAGACGTTCGATCGAAATCTGCAGCTCATCGATACTCAAGGGTTGCGCCTGCGCCTCGGAGATTGTTTCTCCCTGCGCCGATGGTGCCGTCGGCTGATCCATATCGATCTTATAGGTCTGCCATAAACGATCACGGATCTCTTTTGCTTTAAAATTCAATTCCTGCTCTTCAAGATCTTGCCGATGCGAAAAACTTTTCATCTCATCGAGGTCACGGTCATAAGCGTTCAAATTGGAACGCAGACTCGTGATCCGCTGCGCCACCTCGGCCTTCTGCTTTTCCTGATCCAAAAGAAGCGATTGCAGCCCTTCTTTGTCACTTTTTAACTGCTCAATCTCATTTTGAATCTCCTCGATATCGCGACGATATTCTTCTGCTTTCGCGTCCTGCCCCCGCAACTCCGTTTCAAACTGCTGGGATTGCTGCCGGCAGTTCTCGAGTTCCTGCTCAAACATCGCGATGCTTTCCTGCAAAGAAATCTTTCGTTCTTCCACCGCGTCCAATTCGGTCTGAATCTGCGCGATCGCGATATTCAGGCTCTCCCGAATTTTATCATTCGCATCCGTCGCCTCCTGCTGTTCCTTGATCTTGATCTGGCAAAATCGCAGTTCCTGATTCGAACAATCCAACCGTCGGGAAAGTTCGTCTTCCGTCCTTTTCAGATTTCCCAAATTCCCTCTCACCTCTTCGATTTCCGAATGGACCAATTTCAGTTCATCCCGCAGTTTTAAAAGTTCATGGTCAACATCTCCTTGCTGCGCCTCCGAGACCGAACAGGATTTTTCCAGCTCATGAAAATCCGATTCCAGAAGTGCAATCTTTTCGCTCTGAACTCGGATCTGTTCTTGCTTCTGCGCCATCAAAAGCGACTGCTTTTCGATCTCCTGGATCACGGCTTCGATCTGCTGTGCCAGCTGCTGCGGATCCAATTCAACGAACTTGGCTTCGCACACGACCTCATAAATTTTTTCCGACGCGGAGAAATGAGAAAGCAGGGCCGCGGATTTCAACGGACCGACCGGTAAAACATCTTTCACCTTGCCAATGATCCCGTTGTGATGTTCCGCCGGAGGATTCACTGTAAACAAACGTCCCAAAACCAACGGATCAGGAATGTCCTGATACTGCGCGGAGAGCTTTTCAATAAATTCTTTTTGCGATGTTAAAAAAAGTTTGCGCCGTTCCAGATCGCCGATTCCTTTTTCCAATTTCTGCGAATCCTCGTCTAGAGACTTCAAGCGTCCCTGCTCACTGACGATTTCATTTTTAACGGCTTCAATTTTTAAACGGACCGATTGCACCCTGGCCAAAACCTCATTAAACTTCCCGTCCACTTGGACCTTTTCCTCCAAGACTTTTTCCTGCTCTTGTTCGAGACGACGCTGCCGGGCCAGATTCCCCTGCATATCTTTCATGGTTTCGGTCAAACGGTTCTTGACGTTGACCTGATGCGAGGTGATCTCTAAAATTTTTTCCTCTTCCGACCTGATCATTGCCTCGGCCATCTTTAAGGACGCCGCGATTTCTTCAAGGGCGGATTTTTTTTCTTGAATCTGATCTAAATCATTTCTGTGCTCCGCTTCAATCTGAGTTAAAGCCTGCTGGACCTCATCGATTCTGGCCTGCTGTTTTTGCGAGCGCTCCTGAAGCTGCTTTTGACTTTCTTTGATCCGCGCTTGGTTAGCACGCAAATTTTCAATACGCTCCTCATTGAACCCCATCTGCCGGTTATGGATATCGATCTCGCCGTCCAATTTGATCCCCTGCGCGTTGGTTTCGTTCACTTTTTCTTCCAGCCCTTCCAAATACTGCGATTCATGCTCCAACCGGTCGGTATATTCTTTGATTTCCGTTAAAAGCTGTTCTTCCTTGCCCTTCAAGGCCAAGAACTCTTCCTGCATTTTTTCTCTTTTTTGCTGGAGGTCCTTCAACTCAAACCGCGCTAGAAGGATCTCCTGAGTTTTAAGCTGTTCAAATTCTTCTTTATATTTTCGCGCCTTGTTGGCCTGTCGTTCGAGCGAAGAGATCTGCCGTTTGACTTCGGTAACGATATCGTTGATACGTAACAGATTCCCCTCGGTATCTTTCAATTTATTGATCGCCTCGCGCTTTTTGGCTTTGTACTTTGTGATCCCTGAGGCCTCATCCAGAATCATCCGCCGGTCTTCTGGTTTGGCACTGACAACCAAATCGACTTTCCCCTGCTGGACCAATGAATAAGCCTCGGCGCCGATGCCGGTTCCCATAAAAATTTCGGCAATGTCCTTGAGCCGAACCTGGGTGCGATTGAGCAGATACTCACTTTCTCCGGAACGAAAAAGTCGACGGGTGACGGTCACTTCATTGTAATCGATGGGCAGCTGCTTGTCTTCGTTGGAAAAGGTCAGACTCACTTCGGCAAATCCAAGGGCGGGCTTTTGATCGGTGCCGTTAAAAATCACGTCTTCCATGGAAGCGCCCCGAAGCTCCTTGCTGCTCTGCTCTCCTAAAACCCAGCGAACGGCATCAAAGACATTGCTCTTGCCGCAGCCGTTTGGTCCAATGATCGCGGTGATACCGGGGCCAAAATTGAGCACCGTCTTATCGGCAAAAGATTTGAATCCAAAAACGTCTAATTTTTTAAAATGCATGAAAGGTCTCGTGATATTTTGCGGTGCTAGTGGCCATGCTCATGAAAGACCTGGGTGGTCTTAAGGTCGTCAATTGAAACAATCGCTATTTCTTCTTCATTAAATCTTTGACCAGATTAACCGTCGTGTCCACATCCGTGAACTTGGTCAGCATCTCCTCGGGGATGATGATCTTATACTTCTTTTCGATCCCGGCCAGAATCTCCAAGGCCATCATGGAATCCATGCCCAGATCCTTGACAAACTTAGCATCGCCTTTGATGCTTTCCGGCTCGGTCTCCAAAATTTCCGCGACCAAATTGCGAATATCTTGTTCCACATTGAATTTTTGCAAGTCTTTAACCATTGTTAACCCTTTATTCTTTTAAACTATTAAAATAAGCACTGATTGTCAATACAATATATCAAAAATTGAGGACGGTGTCCTTGGAAAGTAACAAGTCCCAAGCACCAAGTCTCCAGTTACAAATGACTTGAGACCTGCAACATGAGACATGAGACTTGAAACTTAATTGGGGCTGTCCCCCAATGATGAATCAATCCGTTGGAGACGCCACTTCCATGAAAGGCGGGGTTTCGATAGGAACGTCCGCTTCATAATCGACACCTTGCAAACCAAAACCAAAAAGCCTTAAAAAATCTTCGTGATAACCTTTCAAGTCTGAAATTTGATAGAGGTTCTCATTGGCGACCTGCTTCCATAATTTCTGTACCTCAACTTGAACATCCGACCGCATTTCCCGGTCATCCACCCGGATCCGCCCCGCTTCGTCAACCGGAACCGCTTTACCGTTATAAAGCCGCTCAGCAAACAAACGATAAATCTGCTGAATGCAGTCTTCATGCAGGCCTTTTTCCTTCATCACCTTCGCCAATAAAATGAAATAGAGGGGAATGAACGGAATAGCCGAACTGGACTGGGTGACCAAGGCCTTATTCACCGAGACATAGGCATGGCCATGATATTTGCTCAAACGTTTATCCAACGCTTTCGCGGTCGCCTCCAAATGATCTTTGGCCGCCCCAATGGTCCCATGCCGATAAACAGCGTGTGTCAGTTCCGGACCGACGTAAGAATAGGCGATCGTTAAAAATCCATCGGCCAAAAGATTGGCTCGCGCCAAAGCCTCGATCCACATCTGCCAATCTTCCCCGCCCATCACGTCTACGGTCTGCTGGATTTCTTCTTCGGTCGCCGGCGGCAACGTCACGGTCTCAATTTCATTTTTATCCATATCAATGGATTTGTTGGTGAAGGGAATGTCGCGCGGCCTTAAAATCGACTTTGACACTTTACCGGTTTTCGGATGTCGACGACGGGGAGATGCCAAACTGTAGATGACCATATCCAAAGGGCCCAAATCCTGCTGGACAATTTCAACGATTTTTTGTTTGGCCTCATCTGAAAAGGCATCGGCATTGATGCTTTTCGCGTACAGCCCCGCGGCCCGCGCTTCTTGTTCAAAGGCCGCGGAATTATACCATCCCGCCGACGCGGTCCTTTTGTTGTTTTCCGCCGGCTTTTCGAAAAACACTCCAACAGTCGCTGCTTGGCAGCCAAAGGCCGTGACAATGCGCGATGATAGGCCATATCCGGTTGAAGACCCAACAATCAAAACTTTTTTCGGCCCTTTAGCAATCGGACCCATTTTTCGCACATAAGCCATCTGCTCTTTGACGTTCTGAGCGCAGCCTCGAGGGTGGGCGGTGGTACAAATAAAACCGCGGATCTTTGGTTTGACGATCATTCGCGTTGATACCTCATTTATTTTTATTCAACCCGAGTGCGTTTAGAAATAATGACAACCCCTGATGCGGTCATCTCAAAACGTTTGCGGTCTGCTTCCGGATCATACCCGACTTCGGCATACGGAGAAACAACCACTTCCTTATCCAAAATCGCGTTTTTAATTTTCGCGTGATGACCGATCACCACATTGTCCATCAGGATGGAATTGGTCACGACCGCGTATTCGTCGACAAGGACATTGGATGACAAAACCGAATGAATGACATCCGCCCCTTTAAGAGTACAGCCTCCCGCGATCAACGAATTGATGACAACACCAGATTTCCCGTCATTCGCCGTCATGGTCCGAATGGGCGGCTGCTGTTCATGAAAAGTCCGGACCGGCCATTTCCGGTCATACAAATCAAATGCTGGACGGGGCCCAAGCAAATCCATGTTCGCCTGATAATACGCGTCGCGGGTCCCAATGTCCCGCCAATAAGGACACCTTTCCTTATCGACAAAATTGTAAACAAGGACGTTGCGTTGATTTTTGACCATTTGCGGAATTACGTTCTTGCCAAAATCATGTTCCGAAAACGACGTCCGCGCGTCGGTCTCCAGCTCGGACAAAAGCACATCTTTATTGAACAAATAAATTCCCATCGAGGCAAAAATTTTATCTGGCTGTCCGGGAATAGTCCGCGGCTTTTTAGGTTTTTCTTGAAAGCCGCAAATACGGTTCTGGTCATCGACTTCAACCACTCCGAAATTCAAAGATGTCTCAACGGGCATTGGGATGCAAGCCACCGTCATATCCGCCTTCTGTTCCTGATGAGACTTGATCATCTGCTGATAGTTCATTTTATAAATGTGGTCGCCCGCCAAGATCAAAATCATGGCCGGGTTCTGGTCCTGGATCGCGTAGATATTTTGGTAAATCGCGTCAGCCGTTCCCTTATACCAATCCGAATTGATCCGTTGCTGCGCGGGAATGACGTCGATGAATTCACCCAACTGATTGGAAACCACGTCCCAACCGGATAAAAGATGCTTCTGCAGGGAAAACGATTTGTATTGGATGAGCAGATAGACCCGACGCAGACCGGAATTGATGCAATTGCTCAATGTAAAATCAACAATCCGATAGACACCGCCGAAGGGAACAGCGGGCTTCGCCCGATCCCGCGTTAACGGATTGAGCCGCTCGCCCTTGCCACCGGCTAAAATGAAAGTCAAGACCTCTCGCATAAACTTCCTTCCTTTAAAAAAGCTGAAATATTATAATTTGTCCGATTTCTTTTTGCAAGAAAAGGAATGATTGCCGCAGCCAACTACAACTTCCCTTGTTCA
>JAHFFS010000219.1 GCA_023247815.1 Candidatus Omnitrophota bacterium | reverse complement strand
AAAATATTTTTCGCTCTTGGCATCTTCCTCGTCGATGAGGATATGCTCTTGACCATTTTTTAACAACCCTTGCAAACTTTTTCTTATCAAACGTGATACCGCCAAATCGGTCTTGGTCAAGACCGATTGATCCCCCTTCAAGACCGACTGACTTTTGTTAATGTTCTTAAGTGCTATTTCACCGGCCTGACGGGCCATTTTCAGCATCAAATCTAAAAATTGGTCTTCTTTCATGACACCCCTTCTTTGTGTTTGACGAGATACGGCTCGATGACCCGACGACATTGTTCAAGATCACACCCGCGGTAACCTAATCCCAACCGTCGCCAATAAATGTCTTCCGTCGTTTTCGCCATTTCCACTTTGATCGCGTAAACAATTTGTGCCCGGATATCCGGGGCAGAAGGATAGATCAACTCTTTGCCTTGAGGATCAGTCGTGACCAACTCAAGGACAGCTCGATATCGAATTCCGTATTTGTTTCGCAGATGAAACACTGTTTCCACGTCGATATCGTAACGGGCGGCCAACAGCTCCGGGACTTCCTTCAACGGCCCACTTCCATAAAGCGGATAATCAACTCCCTGATCGATCACAGGATAACCTAACTTACGCAGGCACTGCCATGCGATTAAACGGTAGGTCGTGTATTTTCCTCCCAAGATATAAACAATCCCCGACGGACTTTTTTCAATCACGTGCTGACGGGAAAGCCGCGAAGGGTCGCCATGATCAAAGACCAGCGGCCGCAGACCGACAAAAGTGCAAAGGATCTTTTCTTTTGTAAAATTACTGTTCGGAAAAACCCGTCGCAGTTCTTGAAAAAGGTAATCAACATCTTCTTGTTCAACGCGCACCTGGTCCAGATCTCCTTGATAATCTGTATCCGTCGTGCCAATGAGCGAATGCCCCATCCAAGGGATGACAAAAAAAATCCTGCGGTCAGTTTTGACCTGTAGCAGCATCGCCCGATCAGAAATCCGTTCGCGATAAACAATATGAACACCTTTGGTCGTGCGCAGCTGGTCTGGCGCCCCAGGACAATCCAGCTGTTTTAACCGATTGCTCCATGGCCCCACACTGCAAACAATCTGTTTCGCCCGTATCACAAACTTTTCCTTCGTCAATACGTCCATCGCCTCAACACCAACACAACGGCCCTTTTCCTTAAGCAGTGAAACCACTTCGGTATAATTCGCGACCTTGGCACCTTTTTCTCTAGCACTTAAAATATTTTCAAGGCATAGCCGCGCGTCGTCCATCTGCGCGTCCAAATACATGACTCCACCGACGAGACCGTCCCTTTTAATCCCCGGCAAATAAGAAACGACTTCATCAGCGCTCAGGACCCGATGTTTCTGAATCGCGTACGGCCCGCTTAAAAAATCATATAACCAAACTCCGCACTTCACCAACCACAAAGGACGTGGATCATCACGATAAACCGGAATGACAAACTGCAAAGGATTGACGAGATGGGGAACATTTTTGAGCTGAATGAACCGTTCTTTCAACGCTTCTTTAACGAGACCGAAATCAAAATTTTCCAAATACCTTAACCCGCCGTGGATGAGTTTGGTGGATTTGCTTGACGTGCCGCTGGCGAAATCACCCTTTTCAACCAAGGCAACCTTTTTTCCCATGCCGGCAGCCATCAACGCCACGGCCGCGCCATTAATCCCTCCGCCGATAACAAGCAAATCATTTTCGTGATCAGGAAATTTCATAAAACGGTTGGTGTCCTGGCCTGGGTCACGGCTCGCTGCCAGCCTTGATAAAGCCTGGCCCGTTCGTTGATACTCATTCGCGGATGAAAAATTTTCTGGTTAGGATTGTGTTGGCTCAAATTCTGATCGGCCTTCCATAACCCAATCGTAACACCGGCGAGCAAGGCCGCGCCAAAGGCCGTGGATTCGGTGATCTTTGGCCGGGCAACCTGACAATTGAGGATATCCGCTTGAAACTGCATCAGAAAATCGTTATGAGAGGCCCCACCGTCGACCTTTAACCTTTTGATCGATAATTTTGTTTCCTTACGCATCGCGTCCACCACATCTTTGGTTTGATAGGCGATCGACTCCAACGCAGCGCGCACCACATGCCTGACATTGGCCCCGCGGGTCAACCCGGTAATGATGCCCCGCGTCTGACTGTCCCAATAAGGGGCACCCAATCCGGCAAACGCCGGAACAAAATAAACACCGTGCGTGTCTTTCAGGCCTTG
>JAHFFS010000082.1 GCA_023247815.1 Candidatus Omnitrophota bacterium | reverse complement strand
AACCCCTGGCCGTTTTCATTGGGCAGCGCCAAAAAGCCCGCGCGATTAAAAACAATATCTTCAATCGATGTGATCGAAAAATCATCCTTGAGAGCGTTATAGAGATTCATCCTAGACTGTTCAAGATAAGGGTTGGTATCGATATTTTCTTCCATGACCTGATAGGGAGTTCCAGTTAGAGCAACCGCTTGACCTTGAGGGTTTACAACAGACATTAATGAAAATTGATTGTCCATCATGAAAATAAAACCGCTCTGCACCACCGCGGTATCTTCAATGACATTCAACCCCTTGGTCAAATAATCTTTGAAACCATCGTCTTCAAAATGATGTTCGATCAGGTACTGATATTTCTCGACATTTTGAGGCAATGCTGTTCCCAGGAAATCCCCAAAAGGATTACGATGGTTATCCGCGGTCCACTCATCCAGGGCCGACTTGGCGTGAGAAAGACCCAAAACCGTGACCAGTTCAGGATGATTTTTCAAAATGTACAGGACGCGGTCCTCCAAAGGATATCCGTCCGGGCCATAAGTCGCTTCCAGAGAATCACCAAAAACATTCCGATGGTGATCGGTGATCCATCGGTCAATTTTTTCACGGTCAAGATAATGGGTCAGGACCTGCATCGAACTTCCATCCTGCCCTAGAAGGGAATCGGTCACAACCTGCCAATCATCCTGATCCGCGCTGTCCGATGATGGGACGTACCCCGCCGGCAGACGATATACTTTCGTAATGATTTCTCCTTTCACGTCATTGTAAGTTGTGATCGAACAAAAGGCTTGTTCGTCCGCGTTGACCCAGATCTCTTTGCGAACACGCCCGTCGGGATAATAAATGGTATGCTTATGTTCCGCATCGATGGATTCAATCAGTGTGCCTGCGCCGTCATAGATGAATCGCTCGTCTTGTCGATGCGTGATTCTTCGAAAAACCTTTCCATCAACCGTGAATTCATAGTGCGTTTCAATCTGTTGACCATCATCGTCCGTTGCTGTTGTTGTGATTTTTCCATCTTCATAAACGACAACAGCGCCCGATGATCCCAGCGGATAAGTCAATGTCTCCGCGATATCATGGATTTGCTGGTAGCGTCGGCTGATTTCTGCCGTCAGCTGGGCAGAAGAAGAAAAACCATCGAAATGATCACTCACAGCGTCGAGTGAAGCCTGTTTCCGCGCGATTTGGCTGTTTAAAGAGTCAATCGCGTTGCTTAACACCTGGTTCAATAAGGCCTCACCCGCGGCCAACTGCGACAGAAGACGCCCATGAAGAACTTGCGCTATGACGCTTTGCGCTTTGGCAATGAATTGCTCGGATTCATGACGGAGCTGATCGATACGCCTTTGTTTTAAAAATTTAACATTGCGGATATTAAGAGAAGCGAATGATTGATCTTGAATGATATCGTTAGATGACGCGGGATGAACTTCGATTAAAAGCTGCTCGGGGGGGCCCCCCAGACCGCTTTCAAGATCGATCACTGTGTAAATAATCGTGACAATACCGACGAAATCTTCATCAGGGATGAATTGGAAGGTCTCATCTCCATTCTCTATCAATGTTCCACCTTCTGGCACTTCCAAAATATTGATATCAGACGAATTGTCTTCGCGACCTGTCCTCAACGCAAATTCGATCGATTCATCCTGCTGTGACATATGCAAAATCAAAGTGTTTTCATTCGCGGGAAGGGTCTCATCGTCGATAGCGGCCTGGATGTTGATTGTTACCACCAATGGTTCACTGACATTGACTCCATCGGTAACAGCAACCGTAAACTGGTCCGTTCCCTCGTATCCATCCTGAGGGGTATAGATGATATCATCGCCAACCCTGTCACCCAAAGTCCCATGGGCGGGGGGCGTAATAATGACATAATCCACCTGTTGCTCTGCCGAAAAATCTCCGAGATCAATGACCCTTGGCGTATTTTCCTGCACAATGACGTCAATCGGCGCAACAGTGAGTTGCTGAGTACCAGCCTCGACAATCACAAAGAATGTCAATTCCGTTGTTAAAGGTGTCTGAGCATGATCGGTGGCGGTTACCGTGATCGGTTGCGGAGTGAGCGTAAAGACATCTGGCTTGACGGCGATGATCAATTTTCCATCGACAATACGCACATCACTGAAAATTTCCTGATTAGGATTGGTCACGTGATAATCGAGCGCGGTCCCTTCCTCGGCATCAGCAAAGGCCTTGGTCACAGCCAAATCGATCGTTATTGGCCCAGCATTCCTTTGCAGTGAGACATCGGCGATTCCATTGTCAATCAAAGGACGATCGTTCATTTCCTGGACCAATACCACAAATGACGTCGAGACCACTCCTCCATAATGATCATCGGCGGTAAGGGTAACAGTAACGGCCCCGTGCTGGTTTGGTTCCAAAACGCAAGTCAGCAGTTGACCCTGCACACGTGTATCAAGGATCGAGGCATCAGAACTTGTTGCGGTTACTGTGAAATTGTCGTTATTGGGATCAGAAAAAAATTGATGAATGTCGAGTGCCATCTGTTCACCAGCAACGGCATCCTCTAGAACAGTCTGGTCATGCGGCAAACTCACAATGACCGGTGAAATGTTTTGAGCATTACGGATGGCATGACTGATGTCAACACCCGAGCGCAGGACCAGTGGATCAAACCCGGCCTTGGCCATTCCGTAAAAATAACCACTGGCCGCCGACGCGTAGGCCGATGACGTTGACCAGCCGTGACCAGTGTCAATCACCGCGACGGCACCGTTAAGATAGACCGCTTGAGGGGCAACACGATTGCCTTGAACAGTTTGAAAATAAGAAGCCAATCCAGAATTGAACTGCTGATATTTGTTCCAGTACTCCAAAGTCTTACTGGCGACGTTCAATTTGGCATACTCTGTCGCGACGCGAAGATAGCGCAAGCTGAGTTGCGATGACCACTCGATCGATATCGCACCCAACGCCGCCGACGAAGGAGAAAAGCTGATGCCCTTTAAAACACCTTGTTGGTCGCGGACACCGGTGAGAGTCTCCTCGGCCGTCAACATCTGTTCATAAAGAGCCAATCGTTCCTGACGGGTCGCGCCAAAGAAGGAATCGTCGAGCATACGTTCGATCGGCGCCCAGTTGGTCGTGTCCGACGCGTAAACACCGACACCGTCTTTGACCCAATTGCCGTTTTGAAAGACCGCCCCTCGGGAAAAAATTTTCTGTGTTGGATCATACATGGCCTTGACCCACGCGTAAATCCGATCAGCGGCATTTTTATATTGCGACTCACCGGTCATTTGATAAAGCATGTCAAAAAAATACAGGGCACTTTCATTATTCTCCGTGGACTTGCGGTTCCAGAAAAAGCTAAAATCCGCCGTTGGGCTGAATTGCCCGATCGGCCCCTGCCTTAATCCCCCGTCGCTATCTTGCAGATGAAGAAGAAAATCCGCCCGTTCTTTCGCGAAATTGAGCAACCATGCGACCGGCTGCTGGCTATAATTCTGCAAAGCCGCGATCCCGATCCAGGCGTTGGGTCCGCCGAAGACGGAAAGATCCCAGGTCGTTGACCAGTCCCCGGTAAAATTGAGGATGCGAATTGTGTTTAAGACTCCTTCATTGGGGGTATAATTCACCTCCTGCGTTTGCGGGGCATTTTCACCGAAGGCAAAGGAGCGGTTCTGCGCGTAAGTGGATAAAACCGTTTGCTGCAACCGCGCGATGGCCCGCAGCGCCATGTCATAGGTAAACGTGCCGTATTGACGGACCGGGTCAGAATCATCACCGAAAAGACTTTTGCTCAAACCCGTCACCGGATTGGCTTGGGAATCAAAAAAATTAAAATAGGGCAAGATTCCCCCCTTGGTCATATCACCTTTGCGCTCGAAAAATAAAACCTGAAAACGGATATTGATCTTGTTCCCGTTGTTTGTGACAACAACACTCAAGTCGTTGACCCCATTCGTCAATTCAAAAGTCCTTTTCCGATTTTCTGTTTCATCTCCGACGTGATATTCAAATTCCCAATTCTGCTGATCAATCAAACTCGGAATTTCCGTCACAATCTGAATCAAAGGGACCACAAAACTAGAAACGTTTCCGGCCTGATCACGCAATTGATACCTGATATTCAGCTGCTGATCGTTCACTGGTTTAGGTAACACCTTAGCGGCGGTAAAAATTTCCCAATCCGTCCAAGTATTTCCTTGGTCAAATGAGATACGCGTCTCTTTGAGTCCCGACAGCGTGTCATGAGCCGTTAGATTGAGCCGAACCTCTTGATCCAAAATATAATCGACATTAAACGTACTGACCGGACCTTGGGTATCTAAAATGATGTTGGCACTGATCACCGCGGAGATATTTTCGGCCTGGTCCTGCAACTGCGCCTGGACTTTCTTCTCTCCGTCGCCCGTCGGTAAAGCCAACATCTTCGTTTTGTTAAAGTCTTCCCACTCGCTCCAAGTCGATCCCTCATCCACGGAAAAGCGCATCAGACGCACGCCAGACCCCTGATCATCCGCGGTTAAAGCCAAATTCACGATTGCTGAATTCGTGTAAGCATTCCCCGCATTCAACACAACCGTTCCGAAGGGGGGCATGGTGTCAAAGCTCGACAAAAATACTGAATCAATCTGCTTGGCCAATTTGAGTTGAGTTGATTGACTGACATTGATCCAAAAACCTTTTCCCGCTGGAAGAACCAAAGACTCATTGATGGTATAGGCCTTATAGCTGGCATCTTTCCAATCCCATAAAGGGCCGGTCACTTGGGCCGTATCAATAACGTTCTCTAATCTTGGGCTGTCATAACTTGAGCCAATCAGATTCCATCCCGTGCATAACTGCTGGTTGATGTTGATCACCTTCCGCCCTTGAAACTTGCGCTCACCAGCCACATCCACCCACACCCAATAAACCTTTCCCGGCTCTAAGGCTTCATTAACCCTGAGATATTTTTTAGCCACGTTATCCCACGCCCAAACTGACTCCATAAAAGAAGCAACTGGAGAATTGAGCGAAATCGTTTCGGCAAATGGATTACTAAAAAAGTTCCAACCTACTGAAAAATTTAGAGTTACATCAAAATGCTCGTTAGGATTAATCTTTTCCTTGGCCGAAGAAATCTGGCAGTTCGCGCCCTGGCAAAGATCATCCCATTCATACACAAATTCTTCCTGATATTCTTGATTTTGCCCTTCCAATGTGATGAACAGCTTGCCGTCTGCAAACTGGTAAACGGCATGTTCTGGGCCGCGAAACAACTCTTTGATTCGAAATTCCCCATTGCTGAGCTTTTCAAAGACCATTCTTAGCTGATCACTGACAAACACGGTCTTATTGCCATTGGCATCGTATTCAACGTAAGGATAACTCACCGAATTTCGCGCTCTTTGCTCAAAATTTAATTCGGAAAGTGGAAGATTTTTGAACTGGATTGGAATTTCTGGGTTAAAAAGAGTATCTGGGGCCAACACCGGCTGTTGAAGGGGCGCGCTGCCGGCATTATTTGTGGTCAGTAGACTGGTTTGAAATTCTACTTTGTCTTCTTCGTCGGTGATTGCAGAAGAACTTGCCATAGGATTGGCAAAGGCAACCGATCGAAAGAGTTCATTGGATATAAAAAAGAAGATGATGAGGCCGGCTAAAATCCTGGTGAGCGGTTTGTAACCTCTGGGGGTGCGAAAGGAATACATCTACGGCAGCTTCAGATAGCGATTGATTAACGTATATGTTATAAAATGATGTAAAAACCTCTCTATAAAGTCTTATTGAAGTAAAGAAGAATTTTATCACGTTAACTAATAATTTCAAGTGTTTTTTTAGGTGAGATTTAAGATGTTATGTTTAAACAAGTTACAACATTTTAATCTTTTAAAAAAATTTATTTTTGAGCAAAATTAACAAAAATATTTCTATGCATTCCTTTGCGCTTGAGAATTACGGTGGGATTTATGGAGAACGACTTGCGGTTTCCAATTGACCTGCCATTACCTGCGGTCAAAAATAATTTACAGCTGGCGTGCTTCTACAGAATCGGGGCCCCGGATTAAAAAAATTTTATGGATGCGGGGAAATTGATATCACCGTGATTTGATTTTTATTGGGACCGTAATACCAAAATACCTGATAAGCCGCGGGAGTATTTTGTTCCGCGTAAGATTCCAATATCTCTTCTCGCCGCGGGCCTTCAAGGCTTGTAAATTTGTGTGTTTGTAAACTTGGATGAAGAGGATTATGCTTCAAAAATTTAAACGTTTTAACAGCCTTGTACCTTTTTTCAAGCCCCTTATCAGTTTTTAAGTAATCGTATTGATCTTGGGCTTCCTGTGTTAAACGGATTTGAAACATTTTAATCCTTATCAGGATCAAAGTCTCTTACTTTACCTTCTGCAGCATCCTCCCCCCTACGGTGTCATTGACACATAAAAATAAACCACTACCGCCATTTAAAATCTTCATATCATCCGCCTTCCTCTTGTGTGCTTTTCATAGAATTTTTGACACTATCATGACTAAAATGTAAACGATGTATCAGTTGCACAGAAGGGCTGAACTATTACAAAAATTCTTGAAGCAAACTGTCGAAGTTGGGTCTACGGTGCTAAGTCAGCCAAACTAAGGTTTCCTTGGCTTGGGAGATAATTCGCCCGCGCATCATCACTAGCCACGCGGATGAGTTGATTACTATCCCTTTGCCAAACAGCGTATTGATAATCTTTGTCAGATTCACCGCCCACAAAAAGATAGCCACCATTTTTGAGTGATCGTCCAACATTGATTAAAATTTCTGCAAAAAAATCGGGGCCACCTACCGTAACCTTACTCTGTTAGAAGGGTAACATTATTTTTGAAACATAGGTCGCCCACTCAGGCATCCTCGGGTAACAAAAATTATGAGGCAATGCGCTGAACCCCGGT
>JAHFFS010000081.1 GCA_023247815.1 Candidatus Omnitrophota bacterium | reverse complement strand
GTGATTGCTATTGGGAATCCGTTAGGGCTAGAAACGACCGTTTCTGATGGATTGATCAGTTCGGTCCGTCAGGTGGATAAAAATCTCAGTTACTTACAGATTTCGACTCCGATTTCTCCTGGATCAAGCGGCGGCCCTTTATTCAATTTGAAGGGAGAGGTCATAGGGATTACTGTTGGAACAAATACCAACGGCCAAAATATCAATTTCGCGATTCCGATCAATTGTGGTCAGGCCCTCATCGCTTCAAAGAAGACGACGACAAAGTACGCGAAAGTGACCAATCCTGCTGGAGCGCAGAAAAAAGGTCATTATAAAGTCAAATCAGGCGATACGCTTTTTTCATTGGCAAAAAAATATAATACTTCCGTTGATGTTTTGATGGAAATGAACAAGCTGTCAAGCACAACATTATTTTTGGGGCAAAAAATGAAGGTCCCGGAATTGAAATAAAAGGTGAGGTTTTAATGGATTAGGGACGTATGGAGGCATTCAGCAACGGGGTAATCGCGAGCATCATCACCATCATGGTCTTGGAATTGCGGCCACCGCACACATCTGAGCTAGTCGGATTGTATTTGTTGGTCCCAACTTCTTTGAGTTATATGATGAGTTTTATTTACTTGGGAATTTACTGGAACAACCATCATCATCTGCTCAAGTCGCGCCCCACGTGGGCGCGTGGATTGAGACATCCCCAAAATTATCCTGTTGCGCTATCGACCACGAAGCTTGCCGCCCCACATGAAACGAACTGATTAAACTGCTTCGCCAATTCATTGCCACAGTAGGCCAACAAAGTGTTTTTAAAAATTTATTGATTTTTAAGTTTAGCATGATACAGTGTCTCATATGCGCTTAAACACCAAATCAACGTTCCTTCAAGAAAGAACTAAGTTTGAAAAACATCTGAGTCTGTCCGGCCTGCAAATAAGCCGGGCTCGTAAGATCGTTTTTAATGAGGCCATTCGAAACCACGGTCATTTCACATCGGAAGAATTGGCAAAAATTTGTTTTAATAAAAATAAGATTTCAAGGGCGACGGTTTATCGTGTGCTTAAAGAATTATTAGAATCTGGCATCATCAGAGAGACGGCTTTTGGTGATAAGCATCACCATTTTGAACATCTTTATGATGAAAAACCACATCATCATGCTCAGTGTTTACGTTGTCATGATTTTATCGAGTTTCCCGATTTAAAAGAGGATGCTGTTTATAAACCTTATTTAGAAAAACAAGGGTTTAAAATTTTAGGTCACGAAATGCATTTTTATGGGATTTGTCAAAAATGTCAGAATCCACAAATCAAGAAATAGCGGTCTCACCGGATAGTCATCCGGGTTGGCGTAAAGCTGCGAAGACCCCAAGCTTACCGGAAGTCTTTTCATCCATTGTCGTCCCCGCAAATGCGTCCTTTTGGCGAAAGATGATGGCCTTTGCCGGCCCGGGACTAATGGTTGCTGTTGGCTATATGGATCCCGGTAACTGGGCAACGGATTTGGCAGGGGGGGCCAAGTTTGGCTACACCTTGATCTCGGTCATCTTGATTTCCAATTTTATGGCGATTTTATTACAGCATTTGTCTCTGAAATTAGGGATTGTGACCGGACGTGATTTGGCCCAAGCTTGTCGTGATAACTTTTCAAAACCGGTAGGACTATTTTTATGGGTTCTTTGCGAAATCGCCATTGCCGCATGTGATTTAGCAGAAGTCATTGGTTCAGCAATCGCTTTGAATCTGTTGTTTAAGATTCCATTGGTTGTTGGAATTTTGATTACCGCATTTGACGTCATGTTGATTCTTTTTTTACAGAATAAAGGGTTTCGTATTTTGGAATGTCTCGTCGCCAGTCTCATTGTGGTGATTGGCGGTTGTTTCGCTTATGAAATGGCGGTTTCTCATCCATCGCTACCACTGATCATTCAAAATCTGTTGCCGAAACCGGAAATCGTGACAAATCCAGAAATGCTTTACATCGCGATCGGCATTTTAGGGGCAACCGTCATGCCGCATAATCTTTACTTGCATTCCAGTATTGTACAGACACGTGCTTTCGAACGTAACGATACTGGTAAAGCCATGGCTATCCGTTTTGCGACCATTGATTCAACAGCCGCTTTGTTATGTGCGTTTTTTATCAATGCTGCAATTTTAATTTTAAGTGCCGCAGCCTTTCATGGAACCCAACATGGAAATGTCGCTGATATTGCCGATGCGTATCAGTTGTTGTCACCAGTTTTAGGCGTACCATTTGCCAGTGTTTTATTTGCCGTCGCACTTTTAGCCTCGGGTCAAAATTCAACGTTGACCGGCACTCTGGCCGGACAGATTGTCATGGAAGGATTCCTTGAAATTCGATTGCGTCCTTGGATGCGTCGCTTGCTCACTCGTTTGGTTGCCATTGTTCCCGCCGTCATTGTTGCTGTCATGTATGGAGAGAAAGGAGTGGGGCAGCTTTTGATTCTCAGTCAGGTCATTCTTTCTTTACAGCTAAGTTTTGCGGTTGTACCGCTGGTGTGGTTTACTAGCGAAAAAAGGAAAATGGGAAAGTTTGCTAATCCCAATTGGCTAAAATTTTTAGCCTGGATTGTGACGGTTATCATTGTTAGTCTTAATCTTTATTTGTTATTGCAAACGGCCCTGTCTTGGTTAAAATAAAACTATGTATAAGCATATTTTAATTCCACTTGATAATTCACCTTCTGATAAGGCCATTTTAAATCACATTCGACCTTTAGCTAAACAACTGAAAGCTAATCTAATTCTTGTGCACGTGGCAGAAGGGTTTGCCGCCAGATACCAAAAACAATTGAACCTCCAAGATTCGGAAGAAATTAAAAAGGATCATGATTATCTGCTTCGCTGTCAAGAAAAGCTAACTCAAGAGGGACATAAAGTAAAAATTTATTTGCTGGCCGGAGAACCACCCGATCAAATTTTGAATATCGCGGAAAAAGAAAAAGTCGATTTGATCGCGATGTCAACTCACGGGCATCGATTTCTTCAAGATTTAATCTTGGGAAGCGTTGCCGACAACATTCGGCATCGCACCGATATCCCCATTTTAATGATCAAAGCCCACAAATAGTTTCTTCGTTGCGTCTTTGCATATTCTTTTGCAAAAATTCACCCTCGTGTTAAAATAATTTCAATCAAACACATTGAACATGAAGACTTTAGATGTCATGAAAAAGAAATCCATTCAAAAATCATTGTCCACATGGCAATCGGCAGGTTCCTTCGAAGACATCAAATACCAAAAGTCAGAGGGGATCGCTAAAATTACGATCAACCGCCCGCAAGTCAGAAACGCTTTTCGTCCTTTAACCGTTCAAGAAATGATGAAGGCACTCAATGACGCGCGTGACGATGAAAAGATTGGTGTCGTCATTCTTACCGGCGAGGGGAAAGAGGCCTTTTGTTCTGGTGGTGATCAAAAAATTCGTGGGAACGCCGGATATAAAGACGCCCAAGGGACCCATCGTTTGAACGTCCTCGATTTTCAGCGCCAGATCCGTACTTGCCCCAAGCCGATCATCGCCATGATAGCCGGCTACGCGATCGGTGGCGGGCACATTTTGCATTTGCTCTGTGATCTATCGATTGCCGCTGACAACGCGATTTTTGGCCAGACCGGACCGAAGGTCGGTTCCTTCGACGGTGGTTATGGCGCGTCTTATATGGCGCGCATTGTCGGACAAAAAAAAGCTCGCGAAATTTGGTTTCTCTGCCGGCAATACAACGCCCAAGAAGCCTTGCAAATGGGGCTGGTCAACAAAGTTGTTCCGTATGAACAGCTTGAAACTGAAACCGTTCATTGGTGCAAAGAGATTTTGGCCAATTCGCCGATGGCGATCCGCTGTTTGAAGGCGGCTTTGAATGCCGATTGCGACGGGCAGGCCGGCCTTCAAGAACTCGCCGGTAACGCCACCATGCTTTTTTATATGACCGAGGAAGGCCAGGAAGGACGCAACGCCTTTCTGGAAAAACGTAAACCAGATTTTTCTAAATTCCCGCGAAGACCTTAATTCAAAATGAAACCATCGCCGTTAAGTGTTTGGGTTATGGCTGTTCGACCGAAGACTTTACCGGCCAGCATGGCACCCGTCGTGATGGGGACGGTCATGGCCTTTGGTGATGGACTGCAAGATTTCCAAAGTGCTGGTGTGGCATTGATCACCGCCATCTTGCTGCAGATCGGCACCAATTTCGCCAACGATTATTTTGATTTCCGTAAAGGTGTGGACACAAGTGAGCGGATCGGTCCGCAACGGGTTACCTCATCCGGGTTCGTCACTCCCAAGACCATGCTCAATGCTGTCATTTTTGTTTTTGGTCTCGCGATCATCAGTAGCATTTGGTTGATTTTACGCGCCGGCTGGCCGATTGCTGTGATCGCCTTATTAGCAGTGCTTTCTGGAATTTTTTATACCGCCGGACCGCGGCCAATCGGCTATATGGGATTGGGAGAAATTTTTGTTTTGATTTTTTTTGGTCCGGTTGCGGTTGCTGGGACTTATTACGTACAATCCTTTGAAATCAATTTAGCGGTCATCATCGCCGGGCTCGGGTGTGGATTTTTATCCACGGCCATTTTGGTCGTCAACAACCTGCGCGATATCAGAACCGATAGGATCTCGGACAAGAAAACGTTGGCCGTCCGTTTTGGCCGGCGATTCGCTCAATGTGAATATTTGTTACTTGTCGTTTTAGCATCGCTAACACCGGTCGCTGTTTATGGGATTATGCATGACCGAATCGGTGTTCTCTGGGCGGTCTTGGTGCTCATTTTTGCCGTGCCCGCCGTTCAAATTGTTTATTCTAAAAAGGACGGACCGTCCTTAAACCGGATTTTGCATTACACCGGTTTTCTGCTGGTGATTTACACGCTGCTTTTTTGCGTCGGGTGGATGTTATGATTCTCAAAAGCATCCGGTTTTACCATTATCAACTTCCGCTTAAAAAACCGTTTATCATCAAAGGCAAAGCTTTAAAAATTCGCGAAGGCCTCGTTCTTGAATTTAAAAATGAGTCTGGGCAAATCGGTTATGGCGAAATAGCGCCTTTGCCTGGAATCAGCAAAGAAACCTTGAAGCAGGCTGAAAGTCAAATCCAAAATTTGAGCGAGTATTTGAAGGCTCAGTCGTATGCCGAAAAATTCCACCTGCAGCACGGTGATCTAAGCCGCTGGTGTCAGGATTTGGATGACATTTTTCCTTCGGTTCAGATGGGCATTGAATCAGCGCTGTTGATGCTTTTAGCGAGCAAGCAAAAAAAATCCATAGCACAATTATTAGATCAAAATCCGCGACCGCGCATTGCGGTCAACGGCCTTGCCCAAGGCAATCTCAAAGAATTGTTAAATGAAGTCGAAATCCTGCTGCAATCAGGATACCAGTCAATTAAGTTGAAATTGGGTTTGGAGGAATTGAGCAAGGATATTGAGAAAGTCAAAAAGATCGACGAGCTTATTCAGGACAAAGCCATGCTCAGGCTCGATATCAATCAGTCCTGGAATTTTGATGAGGCGGTCGAGTTTGTCAACAAGGTCGGGATTCGCAATATTGAATTCATTGAAGAACCATTTAAAAACATTGAGCAAATTCCGGATTTTTTTCAACAAACTTTGATTCCGGTCGCGTTAGACGAGTCGTTGAGGATTCATGACTGGAAAACCATCAAACATCTCGAAGGAGCGGAAATCGTGGTTCTTAAGCCCATGGTTTTGGGCGGTATTGACCGCGCCTGGGAAATTGCTGATTTGGCACACAGTCAAGGGATGCGGGTCATCATCAGTTCAAGTTTCGAATCCGCTCTAGGTATGTATGTTAACGCGCAGTGTTCCGCCAGCTTCGCTAAGGGGGTTACAGCAGGTTTAGATACAGGACATTTTTTTCAAACTGACATTTTAGATGGTCATGCCTTGGTTGAACATGCCCACATTGATCTTGATCATTTCCCATTATCAGAAATCAGGCTAAAGAAGAGTGGTTTAAAAGAGGTGGTGTAATGGATCGTTTCAATTGCCCCATCCAAACCGCGGCGCAGAATCAACCGCAAAGTCCCGCGCTTTTTTGCAATGATATTACTCTGACTTACCAACAGTTGGCCGCGTACATTGAAGATGCTGGTCGTCGTTTGATCAAGCAGGGGATCAAAGCAAATGATACTGTGATCATTCCTAGCGCAAGCTCTTGGCAGATCATTGTCATTGTTTTTGCTTTATGGCGTTTGAAAGTGATCACTTGTTTGATTCCCGCGCGACTGCCAGAGATCCAATTGAAATCGCTTAAGAGTCAGTTTAAGGGAGATGTTCACTCCATTTCTTCGCGAACGGATTTCTCAACAAAAGGTCTTTCTTTAGAAAATTTGACCAATGATTTAGCCGAAGATATTTTCAGTCAGAGATTTGATTTTGTTTTTGATCAACCAGCGACGGTGCTTCTTACCTCGGGGACCACTGGAATTCCTAAGCTGGTCTGCCACACGATTGGAAATCATTTTTGGAACGCCAAAGGATCAAACGAAAACATCCCCTTAAGGACGAATGATTGTTGACTGTTATCCTTACCGCTTCATCATGTCAGTGGGTTGGGTATTTTGTTCCGCTGCTTTTTGGCGGGGGCAACGATTTATCTGCCTGATGCCAACGAGAAATCGATCGATGTTTTGTCACGGTCAAAGGAAATAACCCACGTTTCATTGGTCAGTACCCAGTTCAAACGGTTGCTTGAAGATCGGCAAGCAACTGTGCGTTTAAAAGCCTTGAAAGCGATCCTTTTAGGTGGTGGAGCTATCCCAACAGAGTTGGTCAAGCAAGCCCGGCAATACAATCTCGCGCTGTATTTAACCTATGGATTAACTGAAGCCGCGTCACAAGTGGCAACAACGGTTGATTCACGGCAACCCTATC
>JAHFFS010000080.1 GCA_023247815.1 Candidatus Omnitrophota bacterium | reverse complement strand
CATCGGACAATGCAATCGAAAATTCGTAAGCAGCGAAAAATTCAAGGAAAGACAGTTGGCGATAATCCGGTAAATCATTTTGAAAGGAGCCTAAAATGCTCAAAGACGAAGTCATTGATTTGATTAAAGATTCGGGTTTTGGGACCCTGGCAACGCTAGATGGAAATCAACCCAGGGTTCGACCCATGATGCCGTTTCTCACGGAAGACAATCAATTATTGCTTGCTCTGTTATCGCGTTCGCGCACAATTGAACAGATAAAGAGAAATCCCCAGGTTGAAATGTGTTTTGTTGATCGAAAGATGTGGTATTGCCGCTGTGCAGGTAAGGGCAAAATCACTAAAGATATAGAGAAAAAGACCTTGGTGTTCAACCACGTTCCAATGCTTCGACAGTATTTCGCTTCACCAGATGATCCCAATTTTGTTCTGCTTGAGATTGCCATTGAGTCAATGGAGGCAATGACCCCGCACCAGAAGCAGCCCGAAACAATTCCGCTTTAAAAACTTCTAGAAGTAAGCAAAACAATTAACAATAAAAAGAGTGTTGCAGGTGTTTGACCGCAAAATTTTTCGCGGATCAATTAGTTAACATAAGATATATTATAGGAAGTTAATAAAGGGTTAATTTCTGTGCGGTTTTTATGAAATTCAATGTCTCTGTGTGATTTTATGCTTTGTGTGGAGTTTTTTCTGCAGATTGTTCGGTGATATCTTGTGGTGAAATTCGTGGTTTGTTGCTGTTGCATGTCTCTTCTGTCTTGTTTTGACCCAGGAGGTTGTCCGCGGATTGCTTGAATTTCGCTATTTCTTCAACGAGCTTTTGTTCAGTGAAGTCTGATTTTTTGACGCCGATTTGGGCGTCCCCCACCCGAATTTTTATAATTTTGCCATTAACGATAGCATCGGCGAGTAAACCCCGTGCTTGCCTTAAGATCCTGCCAAAGCTTGCTCGCGACAGCCGCATTGATACCGCGGCTTCGAATTGATTAAAATTTTGAAAGTCTGCTAATTTAATGGCTTCAAATTGCTCTATGGAAAGCTCTACTTCATCGGGTCGTCCGGGTTTTCCTCTGGGGCTGAATTGAACAATTCGCGGTAGATTTTGAATGTATCTAACTTTTTTAGGTCGGCCCTTTTTTTTCATATTTTGTTAGTGAACGGCAGAATTATTGCCGGATTTAATTTGAGCAATTGCTTACAATTAGTATATGGTTGTTATGGGCAGTTGTAAAATCATTAATTAGAAATTCTTCTCGTCAATGTAATGTGATAATTTTGTTGATTAATTTAATTTTTTGAGTTCTAATTAACTTATTATGAAATGCACCCAGCTAAAGTCTCGCGAGAAATTTTTAGGTTTATTATCCGCATCATTATTTTCTCTGCTCCTTATTGGATTTTACCTCTCTCCATTACTGAAGAATCTTAATTTTCAAGGTCGGGGGGATTGGGACCAGATGTATTTTTATCATGAAGTTCCTCAGAAAACGCTACTTGTTTATCATCAGTTCCCATTTTGGAATCCTTATTATTGTGGTGGTATGACTTTAATTGGGAATCCGCAAAATCGACTTTTCAGCCCGGCAGCTATTATAAATTTAGTTGCTGGTGTTGTCCCAGGGCTAAAAATTGATGTTTTATTTCATTTAATGATTGGTGCCCTTGGAATGTTTTATCTTGCTCGCTTTTGGGGCTTACAGGGGGTAAACGCATTTTTGCCTGTCTTTTTATTTGTGTTGAATGGGAAGCTTGCTTTGCATGTTACCGAAGGGCATTTTTGGATTTTGACAATTGTTTATCTGCCATTTCTTTATCTTTCATTTTTAAAAAGTTTCAAGAGTCATAGCATGATATTGATTTGTTCTCTTCTTTTGACCCTCATGTTATTTGATGGTGGCATATACATTTTACCTTTTAGCGTGCTATTTCTTGGAATGATCGCTTTATTAGAATCATACCAACGCAAGCAAATGCTTCCCTTAAAGCGATTTATCCTCATTTTGTTGTTTTTTTTCTTGTTCTCCGGCCCGAAATTATTCCCCACGTTGGAATTGATTTCAAGGTTCCCTCGTCCTACGGGAAGTGGTCTTGCAGTGCCTTTTCAATTTTTGCCTGAACTATTTTTTAGCAAATATCAATCTATGTTTAGGTTTTACCCGGCGGAACCTATGACGGGATGGTGGAATTTTGGAGCATATATTGGCTTTACTCCTTTTTTATTATTTATCGTAGCATTACGGAATTTTAAAAAGCAATGGATATTGATTTTCGTTGCGATGTTTTTCTTTCTTCTTGGTTTAGGTAATTTTTCGCAGTTTTCTCCCTGGGGATTGTTGCATCAATTGCCGATTTTTAATAATATGCATGTCCCTTCGCGCGGACACATTGTTTTTATTTTTATCATCTCGTTATTAGCTGGTTTTGGTTTGCAGAATGTACAACAGAGATTTTTTTCTACCCCATTTACCAGATGTATTTTTTCAATTCTTGTGATCCTGTTCGTGATTGTGGATTTGTTGATAGTCAACGGTCCTATTTGGCAGCAGGCGTTGGTCCCCTATCAAATTTCAGTTCGTGATCAATTGAAGGTAGGACGGAATCGAATTAAAGATCGTGAAGACTTCAAACAGATTGCTATGCCTCAAAGAGAACAGTTTCGTTGGGGGGCGTGGAGTGCGATGTATCCAGTCGTGTCTCAAAATTATGGGATCGTGAATGGTTACGAGTCCATCCCGATTGAACGGGCTGCAATGCCAGAAGGAAGTAATGATTATCGAGGGGAATATTTTCTTGTTCAAGGAAACGGAAGCTTGAAACTTGTGGCGTGGTCACCCAATCGCGTTGCTATTGATGTTGATTTAATTAAAGAAGATACTGTTGTTATGAATCAAAATTATGACAAGAACTGGCATTCCAATTTGTCTGCACGACCCATTCATTCTTTTCAAGGATTGTTATCGATCAATCTTTCTGCAGGACATACGAAGTTGGAGTTCTACTATCTCCCCTATTCATTTGTTTGGGGAATGGTGACCTTTATTGGTGCAGCGATTTTTTGGTTTTGGGTCTTGAAGGCACGAGCAGCCAGGCCATGGGGCAAGTAAAGTGGCGGCGACTGGATTTAAACCAGTGACACAACGGGTATGAGCCGTTTGCTCTATCAGGCTGAGCTACGCCGCCGAAAAGTTTTAAGATTTTAGCAAAACCTCAATGTTTGACAAGTTATTTTTGGCTTTTGCCTTGCAAGGCGGGATGAAAATTATGTGTAAAAAATGACGTAAAGCAACCAAATGACAATCACTGACGCGAAGATATAAAAATCATTAAAATAAAAAAAGTCAGCAACCCTTTCTGCTGAGGTGTATGGAAATTTTTGAGTCTCGTTGACAACCGTTCCGGAATTACGAATGTTCAACACTTCCTCTTTTTTCAGTCGCAGAAATTGATTTGCTATTCGGTAGGCCTGCAATTCTTTTGAATCAATCATGTCCATGATTTTTTTTTCCGATGTTCCTAGGAGTTGGGCGCTTTCACGAACGGTAATGAATTGTTCTGACATGAGCGAATATGGGGTGTTGGGATTATTGATTTAACAAATGCTATTACGAAACTTTGCCGGAGGCGGCCCAGGTGTCAATCTTTGATCGTTCAAACGACCAGCCTTCTCCTTTTCTAACAGCAGGGATTTTCCCTTCATTGGCCAGATTGATGATATAGGGAAGATCAATTTCCAAATATTTAGCAACTTCTTCCGGATTGAGCAGGTCTTCCATCATTTGACATTGGCCTTGGAAAATAGCCCCTTCAACAATGTTCAGTTTAGGTGTTGAGATGTTTCCAGTGAGGACGGAGGTCGGCATAAGAACGAGCATTTTTTGGGCTATGATATCCCCTCTCACTTTTCCGGCAATGATGATATTGTCGCCAGTGATATGCGCGGCTTCGACAAAAGCTGAGCTGCCGATCGTTAATGTCCCCTTCATTTCCAGAGTCCCGTTAAAATTTCCGTTGATTTTAAGATTGACCGGGTCTTTGAAGCATAAAGACCCCTGCATTTGCGCGCTGATTTCAATAGTTTTTTCATCTTCATTGGTATTCGGTTTTGGTCGTCTCCCGAGGGGCATTTTACACCTCCTGATAAGAGTTGTTTTTTATCCGCGTGAAGTACTTACCCAAAGCTAACGTCTACCTATCAGCAATTGTAAAAGATTTTTGAGGTATAGGGAAGAAAAGATTCACTTCTTTTTTATAAGCTGATAAGCATATCCCGCGATCATCGCGGCGTTGTCTAAGCAAAGCGGTAAAGCAGGAAAATAAACCGTGATGCCCTGAGCGGCCGCTTGTTTGAGGAGTTCGGCTCTCAATTCTGAGTTGGCGGCCACCCCCCCTCCGATTAGCAATGTTTTTACTTTATAGCTCTGGCAGGCTGCCAGGGATTTTTTAATCAAGATGTCAACGACACTTTTTTGAAATGAATAGGCCACTTTTGCTTTATTGAGGTCTTTGGGCGGACATTGACGCGTGTAATAAAGGACGGATGTTTTGATACCGCTGAAGCTGAAGTTGAAGCTGTTTTTCAATTCAGCAACGGGAAATTTGATTTTTTGATTTTGGCCGCTTTTGGCGATCCGATCTATGGCCGGTCCGCCTGGATAACCCAACCCAAGAATCAGTGCTACCTTGTCAAAGGCTTCTCCGGCCGCGTCATCTTGAGTTTGGCCGATGATTTTGTAATCCAGGTGATTTTTAAGATAATACAGGGCCGTATGTCCACCGGAAACCACCAGCCCTATGGCTGGTAACCGCGGCGGCTGAGGTTGATCGAGAAAATTCGCGTAGATGTGGGCCTTGATATGGTTAACTTCAACAAGTATTTTTTGCAAAACATGCGACAAGCCACGGGAAAAAGATATCCCAACCAAAAGCGACCCGATCAATCCGGGGTGTGTTGTGACGGCCAGCGCGTCAATGGAAGATAGTTTGCACTTAGCAACGCTGAGGCTTTGCTTGACGACGGTGTTGATCAGTTCGATTTGTCGGCGCGAGGCAATTTCCGGAATGATGCCGCCGAATTTTTGATGGTCCCGGAGACTGCTTAAAACAATATTGGAAAGGACCGTTTTACCATTTTTGACAACCGCTGCCGAGGTTTCATCACAGGAGGTTTCAATGCCGAGCACATTCATGTCAATTGAGACGCGCCTCCGTCCCCGCCGCGTTTTTACTAATGGCATTTGTATCGTTGGCGGTCTTTTGGTAGACCAGAATGCCTTTTAAAACATTGATCGCGGCCTGGACCTGATTGTCGGCTAAAAGTTTATCTCGGTTTTCCTTTTCCTGTTTTGTTAATTTGAATTGCTCAGGATTTTCTGCTTTTTGCATTTCGATATTATCAAAGATGTCCTCAACGTCTTTTGTTTCCTTCTTTTCTTTTTCCCCTTCGGCATCATCAGTCTTTGGGACGACGCGTTTGATTTCGATGTCTGGTTTGATCCCTATCCCGTGAATGCAGATCCCCGATGGTGTAAAATATTTGCTGGTGGTTAAACGCAGACCAGAACCGTCAGGCAGCGGGATCACCGACTGCACTGACCCTTTTCCGAAAGAGGTTACTCCAACGATGATCGCGCGTTTGTTGTCTTTCAGCGCTCCAGCTACAATTTCGCTTCCGGAAGCGCTCCCTTCGTTGATCAAGACAACGATGGGCCAGGTTAGGATTTTATCGGGTGTCGCTTTAGAGCGGGTCACAATATTTTGCGTTTCGCGTCGGCCTTTGGTCGACACAACGGTTTGACCGGTAGGAAGGAATTCCTCTGAAATTTTAATAGCAACATTGAGCAGCCCTCCCGGATTGTTGCGAAGGTCAAAGATGAGGCTGTTGGCCCCTTGGTCGGCCAATGCCTTAAGGGCTTTGAGGATTTCGGTGTAAGACTCTTCACGGAATTCGGTGAGACGCACATAACCGATTTTGTCGGTCAAAATTTGCGCGTCTTTGACATCTTGGATTTTAATGATTTCGCGGGTGATTTTAAAATCGTGCAGTTTGAATTCGTCTTCACGCAGGATGGTTAGGTTGACGTCGGTGCCAGGATCTCCTCGTAATCGTTTGACCGCGTCGCTGAGGGTCAAATCTTTTGTCACTTCGTTTTCGATTTTAACAATCCGGTCGCCAGCTTTCAATCCAGCCTTCCAGGCGGGGGTGTCTTCAATCGGTGTGATGACGGTCAGCAATCCGTCGCGTATCGAAATTTCAATTCCCAGGCCACCAAATTTTCCTTGAGTTTCGCTTTTGAGATCGGAATAGTCTTCGGGCGTTAAAAATTGGCTATGTGGGTCAAGCGAGCCGAGCATGCCTTTAAGTGAACCGTAGATCAGATCTTGCGGTGTCTTTTCATCAACATATTCGGATTCGATCGTCGTTAGAGCGTAGCTAAACAGTTCAACTTGAGAATAAATATCGGTTGCTGAAGATTTCTTTTCTTCTTTGGCCGGTTCCTGAGCATGCACATAAAGGCAGACGGCACTAAGGACAATCAGCAGCAAAAAGAAACTCAGGCGTTTCTTAACCATTCAAAAGCCTCCTTTTAAGTAACTCACCAATCTTTTTTGGATTGCCTTTTCCTTGCGATTTGCGCATGGCTTGGCCAACCAGAAAACCCAGCGCGGTTTCTTTACCGCCTTGGATTTGTTCGACAATGTTTTGATTTTCAGAAATAACGTTGTCTAATATGGATTCCAAGGCATTGTCATCGGAAACTTGAGCCATCCCTTTTTCTGTAATGATTGTATCAGGAGATTGTCCGGTATCAATCATCATTGTTAAAATTTCTTTGCCAATCAAATTGCTAACCACTCCCTCCTCGACTTTTTCAATCAAGGCCGTTAGATTTTTGGGTGAAAGGTCCAAGTTTTTAACGTTGACTT
>JAHFFS010000218.1 GCA_023247815.1 Candidatus Omnitrophota bacterium | reverse complement strand
ATTTCCGTTTATATCAAAAATTGGGTTCACGTGTGATGGAAGTCCGTGGTGTCTGTGGTGTCTATTTCGCGGTCTGGGCGCCCAACGCCAAAAGTGTCACGGTCATGGGCAGCTTTAACGCCTGGAATGATCGATCGCATGCCCTGGCCGGCCGACGGGACAGTTCCGGAATATGGGAAGGGTTTATCCCTGGTGTCAAAAGCGGCGACTTTTATAAATACGGCATCATTTCTAAAATCAATCACTATCGGGTCGAAAAAGCCGATCCCTTTGCTTTTTATTCGGAGGTAGCGCCGAAGACCGCTTCGGTCGTCTGGGATTTGGATTATTCCTGGAAAGACGCGTCGTGGATGCGGACCCGCAAAGAAAAAAATTCGCTCGACGCGCCCATGGCCGTCTATGAAATGCATCTTGGTTCCTGGCGTCGGGACCCGGCTAATCCGCGGCGCATTCTCAGTTACCCTGAGATCTCCGAGGCCTTGATTCAATATCTGCGGAAGATGAGCTTTACCCATGTCGAATTTTTGCCGATCATGGAACACCCTTTTTATGGATCATGGGGGTATCAGTCCACTGGTTATTTTTCTCCGTCGAGCCGATATGGGACACCCCAAGAATTGATGACGATGATTGACCGGCTGCACAATCAAGGGTTTGGCGTGATCCTGGACTGGGTGCCGTCGCATTTCCCATCTGATGAGCATGGACTTGTTTTTTTCGACGGGACAAATCTCTTTGAGCACGCTGACCCACGCAAAGGGTTTCACCCGGATTGGCAGAGTTGCATTTTCAATTATGGCCGCAACGAAATCAGAAGTTTTTTGATCAGCAGTGCTTTGTTTTGGCTGGACCGGTATCATGCCGACGGCCTGCGGGTGGATGCTGTTGCCTCGATGATTTATTTGGATTATTCTCGTCGGGAGGGAGAGTGGGTCCCCAACGAATACGGCGGGAAAGAAAATTGGGAGGCGCTCAATTTTATCAAACAATTGAACGTGCAGGTGTATGAGAATTATCCCGAAACGCAGATGATCGCCGAGGAATCAACAGCGTGGCCCATGGTTTCACGGCCGACCTATGCCGGGGGTTTGGGTTTTGGCGTCAAATGGAATATGGGCTGGATGCACGACATTCTGGAATATTTCGCCAAGGATCCGATTCACCGCAAGCATCATCACAATGAACTGACCTTCAGTTTATGGTATGCCTTTACCGAGAATTTTATGCTTTCCTTGTCCCACGACGAGGTTGTGCACGGCAAGGGCTCCTTGCTGAACAAGATGCCAGGGGACCCTTGGCAAAAGTTTGCTAACTTACGATTGCTTTACGGATACATGTATGGCCATCCGGGGAAGAAACTGCTGTTTATGGGGCAGGAATTCGCCCAAACCAGTGAATGGAACCATGAGGAAAGCCTGCCGTGGCATCTGCTTGAACAGTCCAGCCACAATCAGATTCAGCAATGGTTGAGTGATTTGAATCGTTTTTATCAATCAGAGCCAGCGCTTTATGAAAATGAGTTTCATCCCGACGGGTTTGAATGGGTCGAGTATACGGATTGGGAAAGTGGAGTGATCAGTTTTATCCGGAAAAGCAAAAGTGGCCAAGATTTCATTTTGGTCATTTGCAATTTTACACCGGTTGTTAGAAGGGATTATCGGGTGGGCGTTACTTTGGACGGTTTTTGGAAAGAATTGCTCAA
The DNA here is from genome assembly GCA_023247815.1 of Candidatus Omnitrophota bacterium. Taxonomy (GTDB): domain Bacteria; phylum Omnitrophota; class Gorgyraeia; order Zapsychrales; family JANLHA01; genus JAHFFS01. The sequence continues at coordinate 535 of JAHFFS010000218.1, read as the reverse complement.
CAGCGACGACAAGAAATACGGCGGCAGCGGTCTTGGCAACGGCGGCGGGCTCCAATCTTCCGCGACCCCGTCGCACGGAAGGGAACATTCTCTGGCCCTCACCATTCCACCGCTAGCGGTTTTATTTTTTAAACAAAAATGAGGCCGTTTGGGGACAGCCCCTAAAGGGACAGTCCCCATACTGTTTGCTTGACAATCAGTGCATGCTTTAGTTTAATAGCTGTTATTCATCAACAATTCGCATAGGAGTTATGATCATGGGCAAAGGTGATAAACGAACGAAACGCAGTAAGATTTGGCGGGGAACGCATGGCAAAACCCGTTTACGCAAGAAAGAACAAGCGAAGAGCAAAGGCAAGAAATAGCCTGACCTTACTTCTGACCCCGTAGGTCCACCCCGTAGGTCCACCTACGGGGTTGGAAGGGAATGGTTAACTTGGTTTCCGAGAGGGGTTGCTGTTAGAATAATTTTTTACAAATCCATAAGGAGAATCTGTTGAAAAAGTCTTTTGAACCCAATTTTCGCACGCCGGAA
>JAHFFS010000079.1 GCA_023247815.1 Candidatus Omnitrophota bacterium | reverse complement strand
AAGATTTGAAAAGTTTCAGCGGCATGGGCCGACGGATGTTTTGGCAGGAAGCCGTCAATATCATCAAGGATTATCCGGTGCTGGGCACGGGTTTGAATACTTACGCGAAGGTAGCGCCAAAATATAAAATCAATTGGGGAGGGTACGCCCACAATTGTTATCTGCAGATGGCGGCGGAAATTGGATTGGTGGGGCTGGGGATTTTCATTTGGATCATGATCTCCCTTTATCAGGGGGCTGGCCGGGCGATTGCCATGACGGAAAACCCGTTTTATCGCGCGGTTTTAACTGGAGGTCTGGCTGGATTAACCGGATTCTTTTTTCAAAGTTTTGTCGATACAAATTTTTACACAATCCAATTAGGGAATTTGTTGTGGTTGATGATGGGATTGGTGCTGGCTTTAGGGAATCTTATTTTGAGCGATAAGTCTTAAGCCGCGCGTTGACAATGAGATAAAGTTGGATATAATACATACCAATTATGAACAAAAAATCAATTAAAGATATCGCGCTCAAAGGCAAAAAGGTCATCATCCGGGTTGATTTCAACGTTCCCCTCGATGAAAAACAAGGTATCACCGACGACCGCCGTATCCAAGCCGCGATACCGACCATCAAATATGCCCTTACCCAGGGGGCAAAGAAGGTGATTCTTATGAGTCATCTGGGCCGTCCTAAGGGCAAAGTTGTCGAAGCGATGCGATTGTTTCCGGCAGCCCAGAGATTGGAATCCCTGCTGAAAGAAAATGTCTCGTCCTTAAAAGATTGTGTCGGCGATGCCATTAAAAAAGCCATTGAGATGGGTTCTCCTCGAATTGTCCTCTTGGAAAATTTGCGTTTTCATAAAGAAGAAACCGACAACGATCCGCAATTCGCTAAGGCATTGGCGTCGTTAGCCGACGTTTATGTCAATGACGCGTTTGGTTCGGCCCACCGTGCCCATGCCTCAACGGAAGGGATCACCAAATATCTGCCATCGGTGGCTGGTTTTCTCATGGAAAAGGAATTGAATTATTTGGGGCAGGTGGTTTCTCATCCGGCCAAGCCGCTCGTGGTGATTTTAGGGGGTGCCAAGGTTTCCGATAAAATCATGTTGATTGAAAATTTACTCACCAAGGCCGACAGCATTCTGATCGGCGGTGGGATGGCGTATACCTTTCTTAAAGCCCAGGGCATTTCGATCGGTCAGTCCTTATTGGAAGCGGATAAAATCGATTTTGCTAAAAGCATTTTGGAAAAGGCCAAGGCCGCGCACGTTCAAATTGTCATTTCCCATGATTTTGTCATCGTCGATGATTTTGGCAAGCCGGCCCATGCCAAGATTTCTGATAAAATTCCTGATGGTTGGCAGGGGATTGACATCGGCCCCAAGACCCGCCAACAATTTAAGGAAATCCTCTCCAAGGCCAAGACCGTTGTCTGGAACGGCCCGGTCGGTGTTTTTGAGGTGGAGGCTTATTCCAAGGGCACGCAAGAGATTGCCGAGTATTTGGCCGGCCTCAAAGAGGTGACCACCATCGTCGGTGGCGGTGATTCCGCGGCCGCGGTCAGCAAATTCGGTGTCGCCGATAAAATGACGCACATCTCGACCGGTGGCGGGGCCTCACTGGAGTTATTGGAAGGCAAACAACTCCCAGGTGTTGTGGCCCTCAACGACAAGCACGAAAAAGTTGCGGTGCGATGATGAGGAAGATCATCATTGCCGGCAATTGGAAAATGAACAAGACCCAGATTGAGGCGATCGAATTTGTCAATCAGCTCAAACGCGCGATCGCGGATATTCAGGAAGTCGACATCGTTGTTTGTCCGCCGTTTACGGCTTTGGCCGACGTCAAAGATGTTTTATTGGAAAGCAACATTGGTTTGGGCGCGCAAAATTTATTTTGGGAAGACAGCGGGGCTTATACGGGTGAAGTCTCTGCACCGATGCTAAAATCGCTCGACGTTCAATATGTCATCATCGGCCATTCCGAACGCCGTCAATATTTTCAGGAGACCGACGCGACCGTCAATAAAAGATTGAAAAGCGCTTTGAAGCATGGGTTGATCCCCATTGTTTGCATCGGTGAGACCTTGGCGGAACGGGAAGCTGGAAAAACTTTTGTTGTGATCAAGACGCAGTGCTTGGGTGGACTGCAGGGGATATCGTCGGAAGAAATGAAAAAAATCATCCTGGCTTATGAACCGGTGTGGGCGATTGGTACTGGCAAGACCGCGACACCACAGCAGGCACAAGAAGTCCATGCTTTTATCCGTCGGCAGTTGCAGGAAATGTTTGATGAAGAAACCGCTGCCGAGGTGAGGATCCAATACGGCGGCAGTGTCAAGCCGGACAATACCAATGATTTGATGTCGCAACCGGATATCGATGGGGCCCTGGTGGGCGGAGCAAGTCTCAAGGCCGATTCTTTTGTTGACATCATTAAAAACTCGTGCGGGGTAAAAACGTAAAATGATACACGGAATTTTGATTTTTTTTCATTCAGTCGCTTGCATATTGTTGATCACAGTGATTTTGATGCAGGCCGGCCGCAAAGGTGGCCTCACCAACGGGTTTGCTTCAGCCGAGTCCATGTTCGGGGCCAAGACCAATGCCTTTATGGTGCGCACAACGATTGTGATGTTAGCGGTGTTTATGGTAACCAGTTTGAGTCTGGCTTATGTGACGGCGAAAAAGGACCGGTCCATCATGCGTGGCGTTCGAATTGTTGGTGAGCCGGTTAAGGACAAGGCCGCCGTGATACCCAAACCAGCTTCTGAACCGGGACCGGTCGCGGCAACCGAACCCGCAGTCAAAGCGGCCCCGACCCCCAATGCTGAAACGTTGCCGGCAACGGAATCCACACCTCAGGCCCAGACGGAACAAACGCAGCCTTAATCAAGAGCGCGGTTCAACAGCTTTTTCTAGAGACCTTCATGGCGAATTTTTATTTTCGTCGAAAATCCTTCACGAGCGTATTTTCCCTTCTTCTTATCTTTTTCAGCAGTCTTTCGTATCCGACAATGGGTTGGGCCATGGATCGGCATAGAGGGATACTCGTCTTGTCATCCACGTCAGATCCAAAGTCGTTCAATGATATTTTGGCGCAGGAGACTTCCTCGACCATGGTCACCAGCAATATTTTTGAAGGATTGACCATGGTCAATGCCCAGACGTTGCAAGTCGAGCCGCTCTTGGCACAAAGTTGGGACGTCCAGGATGACGGTAAAACCTGGATTTTTCATTTGCGGGACGACGTCAAATTCAACGATGGGCATCCGTTCACGGCCGATGATGTTGTCTTCACCTTCAATCAATTGATTTATAATGAAAAGATCCCATCCTCGGCGCGCGATATTTTTTCGATTCAAGGAAAGGTTTTTGACGTCAAAAAGATCGACGACCACACGGTGCGGTTCCAGCTCCCGGTCCGGTTCGCGCCTTTTTTAAGAAGCATGACCCAGCCGATCCTTCCCAAACACAAACTCCAATCAGCCGTCGATGATGGGAAATTCAATTTTACCTGGGGGATTGATACCGCGCCTCAAGAGATCGTCGGGACCGGCGCGTTTCGTTTGACTGAATACTCGCCCGGTGAACGCTTGGTTTTTGAGCGCAATCCGTATTATTGGAAAAAATCAAAAGAAGGGGAGTCGCTTCCTTATCTCGATAAAATCATTTATGTGATCGTGCAAAATCAAGATGTCGCGATATTAAAATTTCTAGAAGGGGATTTGGATTTTGTCGGTGTCCGGGGCAGTGACTATCCGCTGCTCAAGCCGGTCGAAGAACAAAAGAATTTTCGGATTTATGAGACCGGTCCGGATTTCGGCAGCAATTTCATCGTCTTTAATCAAAATAGCAGTATCAACCCAAAGACCGCGAAGCCCTTTGTGGATCCGGTCAAATTGCGCTGGTTTAGCAACGTGCAATTCCGCAAGGCCGTAGCGCATTCCATCGATCGGCAGAAAATCATTGAGATCCTCAATAACGGTCTGGGGTATCCACAGTTTGGTCCGTTGAGTCCAAGCATCGGATTTTTTTATAACCCGCGAGTCGAAGAATACGCCTATGATTTGAAGCGGGCTAAGGATATTTTGAACCAAGCGGGGCTTCAAGACCGCGATGGCGATGGGACCATCGAAGACCCTGAGGGCAATAAAATTGAGTTCAACCTTTTTACCAATTCCGGTTCGCAGGAACGGGTCCAGATCGCGGCGATTGTCCGTTATGATTTGCAAAAATTAGGTATGAAGGTCAATTTTCTGGCCATCGAATTCAATAGTCTTGTTGGTAAACTCACGTCGAGTTTTGATTGGGACGCCGTCATTTTAGGATTGACCGGTGGCGGCGTTGATCCGCATTTTGGGAAGAATGTCTGGCATTCTTCAGGGCAACTTCACATGTGGTATCCTCATCAGGAGGCCCCGGCTACCAATTGGGAAACCCGCGTTGATGAGATTTTCAACCTCGGCGTTCAAGAGTTGGATGACAATAAACGCAAAATTTTGTACGACGAATATCAAAAGATCGTCGCTGATCAATTGCCGCTGATTTACACGGTCCTGGACAGCAACATGTTCGCGATTCGTAATAAGTTCGGCAATCTTAGGCCAACGAGTTATGGCGGGGCGTTTCATAATATTGAGGAGATTTATCTTAAGTGAAGAGTGAATATGAATAGTCTATGGGGTATTGAGGACAGAAAAAAATAATATGGTTCGATATGCTTTAAAACGATTGTTGGTGACGGGGCCTATGCTCTTGGTCATGAGTTTGTTGACTTTTGTCTTCATGCAAACCACGAGTGGAAATTTTTATGACACCCTCAAGCTCAATCCGCAGATTTCCGAGGAGACGATTCAGCGTTATGTGACCCTTTATCAGTTGGATAAACCATTGTTTGTTCAATTCTTTCATTGGATCGCCAATCTTTTTCATGGGGAATTAGGTTATTCCTTTTTTTATAACATTCCGGTCGTCAATGTCATCGGCGGGCGGCTTTGGAACACGTTCATTTTGTCCCTGGCCAGTTTGCTTTTGACCTGGGGGGTGGCCATTCCGTTGGGGATTTGGGCGGCCCTGAACCGCAATCGTTGGACGGACCGAATCATTCAGTTCCTTTCTTATATCGGGTTAGCGACCCCAAGTTTTTTTCTGGCCATGCTGCTACTTTATTTCGTCAGTGTCACCGGGATTTTACCCTTGGGTGGGATGCACAGCGCGCATTATGATGAGCTGAATTTTTGGGAACGGATCATTGACTTATTAAAACATCTGGCGATCCCAACGATCGCTCTTTCCGTCGGGTCCATTGGTTCGTTGCAGCGCATTATGCGGGGCAATATGCTCGAGGTTTTGCGCCAGCAGTACGTTTTAACCGCGCGGGCTAAGGGCTTGCCGGAAAACAAAGTGATTTATCATCATGCCCTACGCAACGCGATCAATCCGCTCATGACCTTGCTTGGTTATGAATTTTCGAGCTTGTTGAGCGGTGCTGCTCTGCTTGAGATCATTTGCAGTTGGCCGGGTTTGGGCATGCTCATGTTGACCGCGGTGCGGGCCAAGGACGTGTATCTGGTCATGGACAGTTTTTTGATGGGTGGGGTGTTGTTTATCATCGGGAATCTGCTCGCGGATATCCTATTAGCCAAAAGTGATCCACGGATCCGTTATGAATGAATCACAGAAATCGTTAAGTCAGTTCCAACTCGCGTTAAGACAAATGAAACAAAACCGTTTCGCGGTTTTTTGTCTTTGGCTTTTGGGGCTGCTTTATTTCAGCGCGATTTTTGCCGATATTTTAACACCGTATTCCTACGAAAACGAAGAACGCGATTTTGCCTATGCCCCGGCGAGTAAGATCCATTGCTTGACTGAGCAGGGACAATTCTCTCGGCCGTTCATTTACGGACGGGCCGCACATTTTGATCAAAACCACCAACGGATTTATGTGGAGAATTTGCAAGAAAAATATCTGTTGCGTTTTTTTGTTAAAGGAGACGAATACAAGATTTTAGGTTTGTTTCCCTGTTCATTGCGTCTTTTCAGCGTTGATGCTCCAGGAAGAATTTATTTGTGGGGAGCGGATTCCCGTGGCAGAGACCTTTATTCTCGTGTCATTTATGGGGGACGCATTTCACTTTCGATCGGCCTCATCGGGGTGTTGATTTCGTATTCCATTGGTTTGCTGGTTGGAGGGATCGCCGGCTTTTATGGCGGCCGTACCGACGAGGTCCTTATGCGGATCTGCGAAATGTTGATGATGTTTCCGGGATTTTATTTGCTGTTAGCGTTACGGGCGGTGGTGCCGCCGTCTTTCAATTCAGTTCAGGTTTATATCGCCATCGTCGTTATCTTGTCGTTCATTTATTGGGCGGGATTGGCAAGGGTGATCCGTGGGATGTGTCTGTCGCTGCGGGAACGGGAATTTGTCCTGGCGGCAAAGGCCATGGGATTGTCTGATTTGCAAATCATCGTCAAGCACATCTTGCCGCACACGCTGTCCTATTCGATTGTTTCCATCATGCTTTCGATTCCCAGTTATATTTTGGCGGAATCCGGGTTAAGCCTGGTTGGTTTGGGGATCCAAGACCCTTACGCGAGTTGGGGGAATTTGCTTTCCGAGTCCATGGGGATCGTTCAAATCCGGTTTTGTCCATGGATTTTGATCCCGGGAATTTTTATCTTTTTAACGGTGATGTGTTTCAACGTCGTGGGTGATGCCTTAAGGGATTGTTTGGACCCGCATCTACGAGGAGAAAAAAGAGAATCATGCTGCTAAATTTGGAAAATCTGTGCGTAGGGGTTTTTTCGGAACATGGTGAGAAAAGCATTGTCCACGGGGTGAGCTTTTCAGTGGATCAGCAACAGATCCTTGGTGTCGTGGGTGGGTCTGGAAGTGGTAAGAGTACGACCGGATTGGCCATATTGCGGCTGTTAACCCCGCCGTTGGTTGTTACCGACGGCAAGATTGTCTTTCAAAATCAGGAC
>JAHFFS010000217.1 GCA_023247815.1 Candidatus Omnitrophota bacterium | reverse complement strand
GCCAAAGTTTTGAATGGCACTCAAACGTTTGACGATGACCTGCTTTTTGGACATTGCAATCGCCCCTTTTGACAAATTCAACGTAACCAGCATGGGAAGCATTTCCGGTGTTAATCCAACGGCAACGGCCAAAGAAAATAACAGCGCCTCAATCAAATTGCCCTTCGAATAAAAATTGATGGCGCAAATGATCACAACCAAAACCATCATGGCTTTGATCATGAGCCATGTGAAATTATGGATCCCTTTTTCAAAGCTGCTTTCTTCATTCATGCCAGCCAATTTTCGGGAGATCTCACCGAATTGGGTCGCCAAACCGGTCCGAAGAACAATTCCTAACCCGGTGCCACTCACGACACTCGACCCCATAAAAACAATATTTGTTAAATCCGCGGAGGTTTGGCTTTTGCCGTTGACGGGTGCTGCCATTTTCTCAACGGGCATGGATTCGCCGGTCAAGGAAGATTGATTCAAAAACAGATCTTTGGCTTGAATGATCCGTAAATCCGCCGGGATCATGTCGCCGGCATAGAAATCGACTAAGTCTCCGGGGACAATTTCTTTGATAGGAAGTTCTCTGGATTTGCCATTACGGAAAACTGTGGCTGTCGCGCGGACCATTTCACTCAATTTTTCCGCTTCCCGACCGGCCTTATGTTCTTGGATGAATGAAAGCACAACACTCATCACTGCGATGATGCCAACGATGAGCGCGCTCATTTTTTCGCCAAAGAAAAATGAAAATCCAGAGATGATGATGAGGATAATGACTAAAGGATTGAGAAATTTTAAAAAGATTTGCAGCAGAATCGCCCTTTTCTTTTTTTTGGCGGGTTCGTTATAACCGTAATCCTTGAGACGATGATACGCCTCAATGTCCGATAAACCCTTTTGCGAGGTCTCGAGCTTTGTGAAGAGTGTCTCATATGGACATCCCACATAATCAAAGTCGAGCAGCTGCTGTTTATGTTTTATTTTTTGAGACATGGTCTTATTTATTGAAACAGAAAACGTTCAATTTATTTCCGTCAAGATCGCGGAAGTATGCGGCGTAAAATCCACTGTCGCCGCGTGGTCCAGGCTTTCCTTCATCACTGGCGCCGAGTTCCATGGCCCTTTTGTACATTTGATTGACCTTTTCAACACTGTCAACTTGCAGTGCCACCATGGTGCCATTCCCGACCGTCGCTGGTTTGCCGTTATATGGTTTAGTCACTGAAATCCCAGGTTGGTCCATGGATACGCCCCAGGCGGTATATTGCTCGGTTTCCATAAAACGCCCGGCCCCGATGACCAGTAACAGGGCATCATAAAATTTTTCTGCTTTTTCCTTGTTGTTTGTTCCAAGTGTAACATATCCAATCATGATTTCTCCTTTGCTTAAGCAGTTGTCATTTTAACCAAAAGTAAACGCGTATACAAGAATTCCCTTGCTCAAAAATTCTAATCGCAGAAGATGTGATTCAATTTTTCCTTTCAAGTCAATCAGATGATAAAGTCGCTGCTGATCAAGATTGACCATGCCGTTTTTTACATCCGCTCCAGCGAGCGAATCATCAATGATTTTTCCATCCAGCAGGACTTTGATTTGATTTCTTTTTTTTTCTGGGGCAATCACCAGAAAGACTTGACCTGCCTGAAAATGAAATTCCAAAGCGGAACCCACCTGCGATTTGGCCGATTCGTTGGAAACATCCCAAACGCCTTCGTACGCGAAAAAATCTTGAGGAATCGAGGCGGGAAGACTGAACGTCTGCTTCCCTCCTCGTACTTGTTCCTTTGAAGCAAAGCGTTCCATACGGTTTTTGCCAAGATAGGTTTCCTCGGTGCGGGGATAACGTGGAGTTGTATCTTTGAGCCCACTGACTTGCGCTTTCAACGTATTTCCCGCCTCTTCTAAAAGTTGGCGTATCGCAGATTCCATCTCATCATATTGCCCTTCACCGAAGTGAGTACGCCGGATCTGCCCCTTTGCATCAATGAGATATTCAGCAGGCCAGTACTGATTTTTAAAAGCATTCCAAATCTGAAAATCATTGTCCAAGACCACCGGATAATGGATCTGAAATTGATTCAAGGCATTCGCGACATTTTGGGGGTCTTTTTCAAAATCAAATTCTGGCGTGTGAACACCGATCACGGTAAAATTTTTGTTTTTGTATTTTTCGTACCAGCTGGTTATATGGGGAAGGGTTCTCACGCAATTGACACAGCTATACGTCCAGAAATCGATCAAAACAATTTTGCCGC
>JAHFFS010000078.1 GCA_023247815.1 Candidatus Omnitrophota bacterium | reverse complement strand
GATGGAAAGTCGATCGTCGCGGAAATATCTTTTTGCGGCATCTTGCAAATCCTGAACAGACAATTGTTCAATCGCGTTAAGATAATGTTGCGCGAAATCAATATCTCCCATAAAGGCTTCATGGGTCGCGAGATTATAAGCCACATGGCCTGAATTTTGTTGATCGGTGACAAAGGAACTGATCATCTGCCTTTTGACTCTCGCTAATTCCTCTCGATCGATCCCTCTCTGGGCGATCTGTTTCAATTCCTCTTTAACCTCCAAAATCACTTGATCGACATTTTTATAGTCCAAGACACAAGAGACTTCAAACAAACCCCGGTCCGAAGGAGTGTAGTTCTCAGCGCTGATCGATTTGACCAGATGTTTCGTACGGAAAAGGTCCTGATAAAGCCTTGAACTTTCCCCTTGACCAAGGATCATGGCCAAAACATCTAAGGCATAGAGATCCTCGTCCGCCATGCTGACACCGACGTAATCCAGAGAAAGACGCGTCAATTGGGTGTGATAACTTTCTTCATACCTTCGAGTGCTGATCTGAGTTGGTTCATCGACGAGGTTCCTGAGCACCGTTCGCCCTCTCTTAAATCCAGCAAAGGCATGTTCGATTTTTGGTAACACTTGGGCCTGCTTAACCTGACCAGCGACGCTAAAAACAATGTTGTTGGGGATATAATAGGTGTGGTAATAGTCTAGAAAATCTTCGCGCGTTAACTCGGCCAATAGGTCGGTAGAACCAATGATCGGCAATCGGTAAGGATGTCGCAAATAAACGGTCTTAAACACCAAATCACTGAGACGCTGTTCCGGCCGGTCATTGATGAGCCGCATTTCTCCGTAGACGACGTCCCTCTCCTTTTGAATTTCTTTCGCGTCAAAGCTGGAATTCATCAGCATGTCAGAAATGATATCCAAGGCTTGATCAAAATGGTCGGCGGGAACGGTCAACGTAAAAATCGTATAATCATGGCTGGTCGAAGCATTGATCACACCGCCCATCGCCTGCACTTCCCGGGCGATCTGGCCAACGGCCCGTTTCGCAGTCCCTTTGAAAAGCATGTGCTCGAGAAAGTGGGAAATCCCAGAACCAAGAAGTTTTCCTTCCGTCGCTGACCCCGCTTTCACTAAAGCGTAAAGTGAAACCATGGTTGAATTCGGCATCGCGCTGACGAGGACCGTCAGGCCGTTTTCAAGAACCGTTTTGTTCGTTTCAATCTTGAAGTCGATGGGATTTGTTGCCGCGGCGCGCGCATGAGGAATAGCTGTGCCCAGGAAAAAACACAGAACCGCGAAACAGGATCGCGGTAAAATTCTATAGATGGTTCTTCTTATGCTCATCAAGGAGATTCCGAAGATCGGTCTGCGCGTTTTTAAAAATCTGCGAACAGATAAAAATGAGGATAGAAAACTGCCAGCAGTCTTCCGGCCCGGCCACTAACCCGGAGTAAACATTTTCCTTCATCTGCAATTCCTGCTGATAATGATCGATCGCCTTGCTTAACTTCCCCTCGAAAATATCCAACGAATCGGTTCTGTTGTTATAACCCAAGGACGGGATGTTGATCCCGCGCACAAGCAAAAAATTGATGAACTGATTTTCCTGCGCCACATCTTTTTCAAAATCAAAACCGGAAAATTGTGGATTGTTGGGAGGTAAAATCAAAGCCGGACGCTTGACCACCACTTCCCCTTTGCGGACCACAGTGTCACCGACATTGATCGAGGATTCCGACAATAAGATGTACGGCACATTCGTGTCACTGAAAGTCATGAGTCCCTGAACCCGCGGACGAATGATTTCGGTATTGCTTAAGGCCTTCTGCCAAATTTTCTCCAAATCCATCTTTTCACCTGTTCCATGGCGAGAGTCCACCGCAGAAATAACGTTTCTACGGTGGGCATGCTCCATTTCTTTGCTTCGCAAAAACACGGAGAGGATGAGATTCGAACTCATGACCCCGTGTTAACAGGGAACACGCTCTCCAGGCGTGCGCCTTGAACCGCTCGGCCACCTCTCCCAAAATTCTGAAGTGAATACTGTATTGCCGTTCGCCAAGAAAGGCAAGATCATTTTCCTTTTTTTAGTTCATCTTTCAATTTCTTCAAAGCTTTTTCCAAATCATCAGCAACTTCGTCTTCTTTCAATGAACGAATTTTTACAAGCTGTTTTTCTACCATTTTGACATCCTTCTTTTTTAAATAGACCGATGCCAAATTCCAATAATTGCTATAATTATCCGGTTCCATATCAATCAATTGTTGATATAATGAAACCGCCTTATCAAACTGATTATTATCGGTCGCCCGCTGGGCCTGAGAGTCTATCCATATGCCTTTCAAATCTTTACAACCGCTAACGACACAAACACACGCCAAAATCAAAAAAAGCATCCATACCGAGTTACCTTTAGCCATCCTTCCCTCCCCAAATAAGAGCAACATGTTTAAATTTTCATTAAATGGTAGTATAACAAATACTTAATGTTCATCAAAGCCATTTTCCATAAAGCGTCGGAATCCCGCTAAAAATCCAACAATTCATTACCTAAAGATCAGTTCGTGGTATAGAATGTTTTTACCATGAACCGCATCAAAAAAATCCTCATCATCGAAGACGAAAGAGAAACCGCGCAGATCACGGAGACGCTTTTAAAAAAGCGCGGATTTGAAACCAGCATCGCTCCCAACGGTCTCCTTGGTTTTGAGATGGCAAAAAGAAACAGCCCCGATCTTATTATCGCCGATGCGCTCATGCCGGGCCTAGATGGGTTTAACTTCTATAAAAAACTTAAGACCGATGACGAAACTCTTAACATTCCTGTCCTCATCGTTTCCGGTCGTAGTCACATGGAAGACTCTTTCAATGTCGTTGGAGTTGAGGGTTTTATGGCCAAACCATTTTCACCGCAGGAAATGATCGATAAAATCAACACCATTTTTGACACCATCCATGCTAAACAATCAACGATAAGGAAAGTTGCTCAAAAAGCAACAAAAACAGTATTGATCATTGGTGGAAAAATGAATGTTATACGTAAAATGGTTGAACAAACGGAAAAGGCCGGTTATCGGATCGACTTCGCGATCACAAAATCAGATGCCTTAGCCAAAACCATTCATTGGGATCCAGACATCATTTTCATTGATACCGTCTTAAACGGGGTCAAAGCTTATGAATTAACCAAACTTCTGCGTGAACTGCCACAAGCTGAGGGTAAACCCATCATTGGCTTTAGTTTTGGCGAGGCTGCAAAACAAGTTAATAAGCGAGATTTGGCCTTCATTATCGAAATCAATGAATTATTAAAGGCCGGAGCGACCAATTACATCGGTACTTATGATGACTACAGTTACGTCAAAACGCTGGCAAAATTTCTTGAACCAAAAAATCTTGAGTAAACTTCCATCCTGTTAGCTTCACGTCACTCAAATAACGCGATCGTTCCCACCATCAATTGGAATTTGCGCGCCCGTTGTTTTTAAAAAAACTGTCCCTGCCATCACCGCGATCAACTCCGCGACATCTTTTGCCGAGATAACAACTTTTAACAGATTGCTTATTTTATAATCGTCGACGGACATTCCATAGGCCTTAGCTCGTTTTGCCAAAACATCCTTGGTCCATATCCCGGTATCGAAAACAGCGTTCGGGTGCACGACATTGACCCTAATCCCCAATGGCGCCAACTCCAATGCCGCGATCCTAGCCAATTGAGTCAATCCTGCCTTAGCAACAGAATAAGCTGAAGCACCGGGACCTGGAGCCGGCACATTCTTTGAACCAACAACGATGACCGATGGATCAATCCCTAGACTCAAATACGGAATGGTTTCCTTTAACAGTTGCTGATGACTGTTCAAATTCACCGTCAGGCTCTTCTCCCACGTTTCCATCCGCATTTGCGCGATGTGCTCACTGCTGGGAAATGTTCCAGCATTCGAAACCACGACATCCAATCCGCCGAATCGAGAAACGGTCAATTCAACCGCCTTTTGCAAATCACTAATTTTGGTGACATCGCAGCAAATCGGTAAAATCGCCTTGTCCGCAAAAATCGTTTTGACAGAAGGATTCAAGTCCAACGCCGACACAACCGCTCCCTGACTCCTAAAAATCTCGACACAGGCACGGCCGATCCCGCTGGCCGCCCCGGTCACCAAAACAATCTTTCCCAAGAAGGCTGGAGCTAGACCAACCTTTTTCAATTTGGCCTGTTCCAAATCCCAGTATTCCATTTCAAAAATGTCTTTTTCGGAAAGGGCATTCCACCCGCCGAGCCTTTCCGCGCTTTCAATGGCCCGGATCGTATGCAAAGAAATGTCCGAGACGATTTCAACCTCTTGAAAAGTTCGACCAAAACAAATCGTTCCCACCTCCGGCCAAACGGCCCAACGCGGGGAAGGATCAAGAGGCTTTTCATCCCTGGCGTATTTCTTGAAATATTTTTGATATTCTCGCGTAAATTTCGCGACATCACCGGCCGGATCATCCTTAATCACGACGGGGATCCGTTTTGTCCTGATCACGTGATCGGGTGTCAACGGCCCTCGGCCCGCGACCTCACGAAGATTTTTACGCCGGCTGAAAATCAACCGTCCATCAGCGCATTCGCATTTTGCCAGCATCGAAGCCTTCGCCGCCTGAGAGACGACCTTACGAATATGGGCCAAAACTTTATAATCAATTTTTGACTCAACAGTTCGAGGAACCGAAAAGACCGCCCCCTTCTTCTTTAAATATTTTTCCGCTTGGTCGACCAGCCGGATCATCGTCTGATAACTATCCTTCGCCTCGTCGTTGAACGTAAAAATCCCGTGTTGAAGCAGGACTATCCCTTCAATGGAAGACCAATCAAGTGACTTTGTCATTTCATAAATCTTTTTCGCCAAAATAAATCCTGGCATGACATAAGGAACGATCAAAACGCGCTTCCCATAAATCTCTTTGATCCTTTTCTCGCCATCTTTCGTGTTTGACACGGCAACAACCGCGTCGGCATGGGTATGATCGACAAATCGAAATGGAATGATCGCGTGCAGGATGGCCTCCACCGATGGATTAGGGGCATTGGGATTCAACATGGCCGCCCGCTGCATCCTGACCATGTCACGGTCGGTCAAATGATCAAACTCCGCCATCCGCTTGAGGGCCTCTAACTTGACTGGCGCAAACCCCGGCTTTTCAATCGTTGCCAAATCCCAGCCACTGCCTTTCACAAATAAAATATCTTGCTCGTCGCCAAAATCATCTTTCATCTTGATCTTGACCGACGTGTTGCCACCGCCTTGCAGGACCAAATCCGATTCCCGGCCTAATAGCTGCGACGTGTAAACCCGCAAGGCCAAGAGATCCGCTTGAATTTTTTTTACCTCATTTGGCTTCCAGAGACTTTTCATTTTGCTTTTCCAAATACCCTTTCTCCTTCATCCTTTGAATGACCTTATCCGCGATATCAGTTCCCCACTTCTCTCCTACCATATAAGCCTCTTGCATAATCTGCGGCAGGGCACCAATAAAACGCTGGCCCAGCGGCGATTGATAAAAAACTATGAGACCCTTGATGTCCTCATGCGCAAGATATTTGTCATAAATCGGGACGTTGAGGTCCTCCAATTCCTTAACATTGATTTCAGAAACAAAATCATTCCAGAACTGCTCCGGGACATTGGGGGACGTGGTCTTCATCGAATTTATCATCTGCTCAATAAACTGCTTCCCCATATTTCCACCACCGGTGAGACGCACCAACTCGCGGATGTCCGCCAGCTTGGCTTCTTTATCTTCCGACGCTGCGATGGGTGGAGCGGCACTGCCGCTTTCAGACTGGGCAAAACCAATTCCAGAAATAAACAAAACACCAAAAAATAAAACACTAAAAATTATTTTCTGAAACCCCATATCGTTTGTCCTTTCTTTTTGTCATGTCATTGCTCTTTCAACGATAATGCAATCTTTCCCGAATAGGATTGCTTCGCCCTATCGGGCTCGCAATGACATTCATTTCTATCAAACGCTGAATCGAAAATAAACCACATCCCCGTCGGCCACTTGATAATCTTTTCCTTCCAACGATACCAATCCCTTCTCTTGAACCATCCGATAAGTCCCTAATCTCATCAAGTCATCGTATTTGTAAACCTCCGCGCGGATAAAACCCCGCTCCATATCCGAGTGGATCTTGCCCGCGGCCTTAACAGCGATCGTTCCCTGAGGGATCAACCAAGCCCTCGACTCCGTCGGGCCGGCGGTAAAAAAACAAATCAACTTCAAAAGCTCTTTACCGGCCTGCGCTAATCGTGTCAATCCAGGAGAAATGATACCCGCTGCTTCATAATAACTTGCTCGTTCTTCCGAAGAAAGTTCGATAATTTCCGCTTCAATCTTTGTTGATAAAACCACGACCTTGGCCCCTTCCAGCCTGGCCCGCTCCTTTAATGGTGCGATCAATTCCTCTGGAGGATTATCCTCGCCGACATTGGCCACATAGACGATGGGTTTTGCTGTTAAAAACTGAAATTCTTTATTCAGTTCGTCAGACACATTGAGCATCCGCGCTGATCGGCCTTCATTAAAACCTTTGATGATCCGCTCCAATTCTTCCACTTTAGCACGCGCGACTTTGTCCCCTGATTTCGCTGCCCCCTGGTGACGGTCAACCGATTTTTGCGCCTGCTGAAGATCGGCCAGCAGAAGTTCGGTTTCAATGATTTCAACCGCCGATAAAGGATCGATTTTTCCCAACACATTCGTGACATTATCATCTTCAAAACAGCGCACGACGTGGGCAATGGCATCGACGGCGCGGATATGAGACAAAAATTTATTCCCCAAACCCTCCCCCTGGCTGGCCCCTTTCACCAAACCGGCAATATCAACAAAACGGATGCCCGATGGAGTCATTTTCGCACTTTGAAATTTCTCGACGAGTTTCGGCAATCGAAGGTCCGGCAGCGGAACAATCCCGACATTCGGCTCAATGGTGCAAAAGGGGAAATTTTCCGCGGCCGCTCCGGCACCGGTCAAGGCATTGAAAAGTGTCGATTTCCCGACGTTAGGCAACCCGACAATT
>JAHFFS010000216.1 GCA_023247815.1 Candidatus Omnitrophota bacterium | reverse complement strand
CCGCTGGTCTCTTCCAAGGGACCTGTCAGTAAAGATTCTTCCTTGATGGGTTGAGCAGCGTCCTTTGGATAAACACAGGAACTGCCGATATATAAAAGTTTTTTTGTTCCTTCCCGACGGGCGGATTCAATGACATTCGTCTGGCTTATCACATTGCAATAGAGAAATTCTCCCGCGTGCTCTTGATTGGCTTGGATACCTCCCGAACGGACCGAGCCTAAAAAGACATACTCCGGCTTTTCCCTTTGAAAAAAAAGCCCGACCTGTTGTTGGTTCAAGACATCGAGTGGTCTTTCTGAGGAGGAAAATACTTTTGTGAAACCTCTACTGCGCAACCCTTCCACCAAAGACCGTTCAAGGACATCTCCATGACCCACAACTAAAATCTTTGATGAGTGCTCCATCGATGCCGTACCCGTTTCATTTATCGTTATAAAAATTCCCGTGCTCAATCAAAAGGGTTGATTTGTTGTCCTCACGCTCGAGGGCATGTTGATAAGCGGGAAAAATAGCCTCCGGCTCTTCCAATTCAATGACCTCGATCCAGGAAAACATCTTACGAAACCCCTCAGCGTAATTGCCGACATGTTGATGACCGGGATGGACCGGCTTATAGGGACCGGTCGCGACCCGGATGATGATTCTCGGAGTCAGTTCGTTTGAACTGATCGCGGGGATTTTGTCCAGCATATTGACCATATCCGATGTGGCGATAAGCAGAAAATTTTGCCGGGGATAAACTGAAATGGGAATATAGCCAGCCAATGCTAACCCGATGGTGAATTGCATCTGAAAACTTTCATTGATCGGCAGCTCTAAAGTCTTGCTTTTAGCGACATCCTTGAGTGTGGAGAACATAAACGTTCCCGGCCCTGCCACGGTCTGACCGACAAACATTGTCTTGGGATGTTTGGCCAGCCACTCCATGGTTCGTTTCAACTCATCGAAATATTTCATCCCAGCCCCTTTGCCAACCTACGAGGTCCACCCCGCAGGTGGACCTCGTAGGTTGGTCGGTTAAAATTTGATCAACTTCCCCAACCCGGAATGGGGATAACCGTTTTTGTATTTGAAATAAATGATTTTTTCAGCGTACCTGGTATTTTTAAACCACGGCATATCCGAACCCCAGACCTCCCGGGTATCGGTCATCACACTCAACCCATTATCGCCGACCACAAAGATGACCGGCAAATCAAAATGAGTCGCGTATTTCACGGCCTCAAAAAAACTGCCGGTCTCCGCCGACATCTCCCCGCAAAAAATGAAAGCCCGGCCTTTTTTTCGCTTTTGTTTCAAACCCCAGGCCACCCCCACCGCGGTCCCCATCAAACTGCCAACGATCCCAGAACACAAAATGTTATATTTTGGAAAACACAGCGAGATGCTTTTCCCATCGAGGATCGCCTGTTTGAGCTCTTCCCGCGGGACCCCTTTTAACAACGCGAGCTCATGCGAATCCCAATAACCAAAAACATAGTCGTTCTTGCCGATTTTGTGTTTTTTAAAAATATCAATCAACGGCTGCTCACGTCCTTCACGCAAATGGACCGGGGCGCGGATCTCCCCGCGGGCAAAAATCTCACCAATCTCCTTCTCGAATTGGATCAAATCCGCTTTCGTCACACGTTTCGCCCGAGACACGCTTTTCATGCGACCTTACCTTGATTCTCAAACCACTGGATCGTATTTTTAAGCCCCTGTTCCAATTTGATTTTCGGTTCCCAGCCCAATTCTTTCTTAGCCAAAGAAATGTCTGGTCGACGCTGTTTAGGGTCATCCTGCGGCAGCGGTTGATAAATGATTTTCGATTTGGTCTTAGAGAATTGGATGACCATTTTCGCGAATTGCAGAATCGTAAATTCATCCGGGTTTCCGATATTCACTGGCCCGTGGATCTTTGAGCGCAACAACCGAACAATCCCATCGATCAAATCGGAATAATAGCAGAACGACCGCGTCTGCTGACCCGTCCCGTAAACCGTTAAGGGCCGATTTTTCAACGCCTGATCAATGAAGTTAGGGACCACCCGCCCGTCGTTGATCCGCATCCGCGGGCCATAGGTGTTGAAGATGCGGACAATCTTCGTATCAATGCCATGCGACCGATGATAGGCAAAGGTGATCGCTTCCGCGAAGCGCTTGGCTTCGTCGTAAACGCCCCTTGGCCCGATCGGGTTCACGTGCCCCCAATAGCTTTCCTTCTGCGGATGGACCTGCGGGTCGCCGTAAACTTCCGACGTCGAGGCCAAAAGATAAATAGCCTTTTTCAATTTCGCCAAACC
>JAHFFS010000077.1 GCA_023247815.1 Candidatus Omnitrophota bacterium | reverse complement strand
GTTATTGATCCACAACAGCGTCTCATTCGATTCAACCGGAAAGATGTGGCCAGCGATCTTAAGAAAATTGGGCATATGCCGCTTCCTCCGTATATCAAACGGGCGGATGATTCACAAGATTGGGAATTTAATCAGACCGTTTACGCCCGCTATGCCGGATCCGTTGCCGCTCCGACGGCAGGGCTGCATTTTACCGAACAGCACATCCGGCAATTGAAACGGCAGGGGCATAAATTCGGCCAGGCCACGTTGCATATCAATCACGCGACCTTCAAACTGATCACGGCACCAGACATCCGTCAGCATCTCATGCATACCGAGCAGTTTTCAATGTCCAATTCGGTTTATCAAAAAATCAAACAAGCAAAGCAGCAGAAACGAAAGATCGTGGCCGTGGGTACGACCAGCTGCCGCGTTTTAGAAACAGTGGGCCTTCAAGGTAAGTTCCGAGGAGAAACGAATCTTTTCATTTTTCCTGGATATGATTTTCGATTGACCGATTGCTTATTGACCAATTTTCATTTACCCTTAAGTTCGTTGTTGATGTTGGTTTATGCCTTTGGTTCGTCGGATTTGATCAAGCGGGCCTATCAAGAGGCGATTCAACAGAAGTACCGCTTTTACAGTTATGGCGATGCGATGTTGATCGTGTGATACTAATCCTAGGTGCAACCCCCGGGGTTGAACCCCGGGGGTTAGACCCCGGGAGTTCGAAACGCTCCAAGAGAGTCAGATGAATTTTCAATTATTAAAAACGGATCACAAAACCAAAGCACGGCTGGGTATTTTGACCACGGCCCATGGCAAATTGGAAACGCCGTTTTTTATGCCCGTCGGTACTAACGCGACGGTCAAGGGCTTGTCCAGTTTGGATTTGAAGGAAATGGGGTCGGGGATTGTGCTTTCCAACACTTATCATCTTTATTTGCGTCCGGGTATGGAGGTCATCAAGCATTACGGCGGGCTGCACGAATTTATGAATTGGGACCGGGTGATCTTGACTGACAGCGGCGGGTATCAGGTTTTCAGCTTATCAAAATTGAGAAAAATGAGTGATCAAGGTGTTGAGTTCCAATCTCATATCGACGGGAGCCGGCATTTGTTTACGCCGGAAAAGGTGATGGAGATTGAGAATGTCTTGGGTTCGGACATGATCATGCCGCTGGATGATTGCGCGCCGTTCCCTTGTGATCGCGAAATGGCTGAAGAGTCGGTGAGACGGACAACCCAATGGGCGATGCGTTCCAAAGAGGCCTTTGCTGGTCTGCCGGACCGCGGTCAACTTTTGTTTGGGATCATTCAGGGTTCGACGTACGCGGATCTTCGTGAACTGTCGGCCCGGCAGATCACAGGAATCGGGTTTTCCGGATACGCCATCGGTGGTGTCAGCGTTGGAGAGTCGGTGCCGTTGATGTTTACGGCGATTGACCAGACCATGCCATATCTGCCAGAAAATTACCCACGTTATTTGATGGGGATCGGTTTGCCCGACCAGATTGTGCGTGCCGTTGGTGAGGGCATCGATATGTTTGATACGGTGATCCCGACCCGTTACGGCCGTCATGGCTCAGCCTTTACAAGGAAGGGCAGAATCATTATACTGAACGCGGAATTCACAAAAGACCTTCGGCCGCTTGATGAACAGTGCGGTTGCCAGGTTTGTCAGAATTTTTCTCGTGGCTATTTGCGGCATTTGATTAAGGCCGGTGAAATCCTAGGATTGCGATTGGTTTCTTATCACAATGTGCATTTTTACATCCAACTGTTAGTGGATATCCGTAAAGCGATCAAGGCTGGCAGCTTCGCGGAGTTTCAGAAGGATTTTTTAGCGGCGTATCGTAACGAACCGCTTAACACCGACGGATAAACTGTTTCATCATAATATGTTACGTTTCGATATCATCACCATATTCCCAGCGATGTTTGCCCAGGTTCTTGATGAATCGATCTTGAAGCGTGGTCAGGAAAAGAAAAAAATAGCGATCAAGGTCCATGATTTGCGGGATTTCACTTTGGACAAACACCGAAAAGTCGATGACCGTCCGTTTGGCGGCGGGCCAGGGATGGTGATGATGCCGCAGCCGTTCTTTGCCGCGGTTAAAAAAATCAAGGGCCGCCGTAAGGCCAAGGTGATTTTGACCAGCCCGTCGGGCGAGCCGTTGACGCAAAAGAAAGCCAAACAATTAGCCAAATTGAAAGATATCATTCTGCTTTGCGGCCATTACGAAGGGGTCGACGAGCGGGTGCAGAGCAAATTGGCGGACGAGACCATTTCCATCGGTGATTATGTGCTGACCGGCGGCGAGCTAGCGGCGATGGTGATTGTTGATTGTGTGGCCCGTCTTGTGCCAGGGGTCCTTGGCAAGGCGGCATCATTGAAAGATGAATCTTTTGAGGGAAATCTTTTAGAGTATCCGCAATATACCCGTCCGGCTGATTTTCAAGGGATGAAAGTCCCGAAAGAACTCCTCACCGGCCATCACCAGGACATCGAACACTGGCGGCAAGCCCAGTCGATGGTGCGAACCAAAAAATCCCGTCCCGATTTATTGCGAAAAGCGGCTTAATTCAACCAGGTGAAAAATCCCAGTTGACATGATGGTCTTTCTAGGGTAGAATTCAACCCTCGTCAGAAGAATTTGCAATTCAGGAGAACAAAACAGTGGATACTGGAAAATTAATCAGCGAACTTGAAGTCAAATACCTGCGCAGTGATCTTCCCAAGATTGAAGTTGGCGACGAGATCAAGATGCGTGTTAAGGTTGCGGAAGCAGATAAAATACGCGTTCATCCTTTTGAAGGAACGGTCATCTGCAAATCCGGAACCGGCATGCGCGAGACGTTTACGATCAGAAAAATTTCTTTCGGTGAAGGAGTGGAGAGGACATTCCCGATTCATTCTCCGGTCATTGAAAAGATTACGGTTGTCAGTCAAGGTCAAGTCAATCGAGCCAAACTTTACTATTTGCGGGACCGGGTTGGGAAAAAGACCCGTGTCCAAAGAAGTGGGCTGCAAGTCAATCAAAACCCCAAAGCATAACATCAATATTCTGTGACAGCGGCCAAACCAAGCCAAGTCACGCTCAACCACGAACTTGAGGCTGAGCGTAAAGGGTTTCGTCTCATTTTAGGCATTGATGAGGCGGGTCGCGGGCCGCTGGCTGGTCCGGTCGTGGCTGCTGCGGTTGCTTTGAAAAGTTCCCAATTTTCGATCCCCGTTGACGATTCTAAAAAATTAACTCCCCAAAAACGCGAGTCATTATTTCAGGAAATTCTGGCCCAGGCTTATGTGGGAGTCGGAGTCATGAACGAAAACGTGATTGATGAATACAATATTTTGCGGGCCACTTTTATGGCGATGGAAACCGCGGTATATCAATTGCTGAGCAAATTTCCCCCAGATGACTTTAAGGCAGAGGATTTCTCAAAACAGATTTGTCTCTTGATTGACGGCAACCAGTTTAAGACCGAACTGCCCTATGCTTATGAAACGATTGTTGCCGGGGATTCATTGAGTCTTTCGATTGCCTGTGCTTCGATCATTGCCAAGGTGACGCGCGATCGGATATTGAAAGTTTACGATCGGATTTTTCCCCAATACGGATTCGCCCAGCACAAAGGATATGGTACGCTGCAACACCGGCAAGCCATCCAACGCCACGGCCTTTCCTCAATCCATCGTCGGAGTTTTGTTGAGAACGTTTTAGCCCCGGCCTAGGTAAGGTTTTCAATTACTTGAACCTTTCCATTCTCGGGAAACATCATTTCATTTCCATAAGATGACTTTTTTTCGACAACAGCTTGGCCGGCAAGGAGAAAAGTTGGCCCAGGATCATTTGAAATCGTTAGGGTTTCGAATCTTGGCGGTCAATTATCGAACTGTCAACGGCGAAATTGATATCATTGCCCAAAAGCGTAAATGGTTGTGTTTTGTTGAAGTTAAGACCCGGCGCAACGATTCGTATGGGCTTCCCCGCGAATCGGTCCACAGGAACAAGCAGCAAAAAATGATTCGTGCCGCGGAATTTTTTCTCAGTAAAAATCAATTCGAAGATCATGATCTGCGTTTTGATGTGATTGAAGTCTATCTTGAAAACGAAAAGTGCCAACGTATCGAGTTTATTGAAAACGCCTTTGAAATTATTGACGAGAATGATTGAAAAGGGGATTTGTTTTCGTTATATTGAATCTCAGCGCGATGGATTGATCGTGGATGGTGACCCTTGAATAAGAATCTAAAAAATCTCACATTGCTCGAATACAATTTGGCTTTGGCAAGCAGAATGCCAACCCCGGGTGGTGGATCTGCCGCAGCCCTCAGTGCCGCTTTAGGGGCCAGCTTGATTGCTAAGGTCGCGAATTATTCTTTGGGGAAAGGGCGCCCGCAGCCGATTGAAAAAAAAATCAAAACGACTTTGCAAAAAATTGAAAAAATTCGTGACCATCTTTTGGAATGTGTTGATTTGGATGCGCAGGCTTATCAGGCCGTGGTTGACGCGAGAAAGAAAGCACCTTCAGTTATGAAAAAGGCATTGAAGCAGGCCCAGGCCGTCCCGCGAAAGGTCTGCTTATTAAGTTATCAAGCGTTGGAATTGGCGCCGGTTCTTGTCGAGCACGGCAATAAATATTTGTTCAGTGATATTGAGGTGGCCCTGGAGTTATTGTCCGCGGCCCATCAATCGGCCTTGATCAATGTTAAAGTGAATCAGTCGTCATATTGACCTACGCATAATTTATAGAATTACGTATTTAGAAAGCGTAGGTCGAGATACTGATTACAATAGTGTTATATTAATTTTACGTAAGTCAGTAGAAAGTTGTGAATATGTCTGGTCAAATTTTAGATGGCAAGTTTTTAGCAAAGCGCATCTGTGATGAATTGTCACGCGAGGTTCAGGTCTTGAAAGACAAGACCGGACAGGTTCCGCATTTGGTTAATCTCATGTTGGGCAATGAGCCAGAGGCCTGTTCTTATGCCAATTCCCAAAAGCGAACCGCCCAGCAGATCGGAATCCGTTATGACTTGGTTCAGCTTCCGTCAACAACAAAGCAGCTGGAGTTGGAAAATCATATTCAAAAACTCAATCAGGATCCCGCGGTTCATGGGATCATGATTCATAAACCAGTTCCCAACCACATCGATTATCGTCGGATCGGCAATTGTGTCGCGATTGAAAAAGATCTTGAAGGGATCAATGTCAGCAATATCGGTAAGATGATGTTGGGTGAGACTTTGATCATTCCCTGCACGCCGGCCGCGGTGATGGAGCATATCAAATCCACAGGTGTCAACCTGCGTGGGAAAGAGGCGGTGGTGGTCGGTGCCAGTGAAATCGTCGGGAAACCGCTCAGTTTGTTATTATTGCGGGAATGGGCAACGGTTTCAATTTGTCACATCGCCACCAGTGAAGCCAGACGTTTGCAGGATCACATTGCTGGCGCGGAAATTTTAGTGGTGGCCGTTGGTAAGGCCGGACTGATTAAGGGAGAATGGATTAAAAAAGGGGCCATTGTGATCGACGTCGGCATCAATCAGGTCAATGGTCATATCGTCGGTGATGTGGAATTTGAATCGGCAAAAGAGCGGGCGGCTTTTATCACACCGGTACCAGGAGGGGTAGGGCCGGTCACGGTTGTGATGCTCATGCGAAACGGCATTGAGGCGTATAAATACCAGAAATTACAAAATAAAGTTGAGAGGCTGTCCCTTTAGAGGGCTGTCCACCAATCATTATCATTACGGAGTCATATGAAAAATATTTGTATCATTGGAAATTCTTTCTCCTCGGTGAAGGCAGCGCAAAGTTTGAGAGAAAAGCTTTCGGATAGTCAGATCCATCTTTTCCCTATGGAACAACATCTCCCATATGATCGGACCAGACTTTGGCAGTTGATCAATCAAGATTGTTCTTTTAAGGAGTTGTCTTATCAGGAGGCCGCGTTTTATGAGGAATTGAAAGTGCAAGTTCATACGGATCAGAAAATTCAAAAGATCAATACCCATCGGCAGTATGTCACAACGGAAGATAAGCAAAAATTTCTTTACGATTTTTTATTGATCGCGGATACCGGGGCGGTGCAGTGGCCTGAGGTCAAGGGGGTTCAAAAAAGCGGAGTTTTTCATTTGCGGACGGCGGCAGATGCCTCGTCGTTCTTAAAGCATTTGAGTTTGAGTGAAACCGTATGTTTGCAGTCCAACAGACTGCTGGGATTTAAGATCGCTGTTGCTTTACGGAACAAAGGAAAAGATGTGGTTTGGTTGACAGGGTCGACGGGGTTGAGGGAAGAATATTACCCAAATGCCGAACGTGAAAATTTAAAAAGGGATTTGGAGGAAAAGGGTATTCGACTTTTGGAAGGCGAGTGCATTGCCGAAATCCTCGGTGATTTCGACGTGAAAGCGGTCCGGCTTCAATCTGGAAAGGTGTTGGCCGCGCAGACAATCCTTTTTCCAGACGCGGGGCCGCAGCTGCGGATTTTTAAAGAAACCGATATCGTTGTCGAGAACGGAGTGCGATTGGATGCCATTTATCAGACCAGTGTCGCGCAAGTTTATGGTTTTGATCGTTTGAGTCGTGAGTCGGTCCTTTCGGAAGGGACTGACCATTTTTCTGAAGTCTTAGAAAAACAGGTGCAGGTCATTTGTCAGCATATCTTGGGGAAAACACAGCCGACCGAACCAGAATCAGCATCTTCGGCTTCTTCAGCTCTCGATGATTCCTCGAAGGTGACACATCTTGTTTAGTTAAGCTCGGCAAGGGGCCAACCCAGCCAAGAATGCTAAATTAATACTTGTCAAATCCACCAATATGTATTATCCTTTACCTAAGTGTAGATTAAGATTGGCTCTTCGGAAATACACCGCCTTATACGTCTTATCAATATCCATACTTAGCTTTTCGCAAAAATCAAATGCTAGTGTTTTAGAGCAGACCGCTGAGCAATATCGCGCCAAAGGTTATGAGCAACAGCAGAATGGGAATTACGGTAAGGCTCTGGATTATTATTTGAAGGCGGTTTCTTTGGGGGTGGAAAGTGCGCCACTCTACAATGACATTGGCGTGATCTTTGAACAGATGAAAATGCCTGACAAGGCCCAGGCCAATTATTTGAAGGCCTTGACCCTCGATGCCAATTACCTGCCG
>JAHFFS010000076.1 GCA_023247815.1 Candidatus Omnitrophota bacterium | reverse complement strand
ACTTTGACCATCTGGTGATTTCTATGGAGGTTTCCTCTCAATACAAGGGGCCCATCTTTATTCAGGCCGGCATGGAAGGGTTGGCTTATGATATCTACTATGAAAATGATTTGAATTTGGGGGTTAATCCAGTGACTTTTGTTATCGACGCGGACATTGTCAAAGAGATTGGCCATGACGGTCCGTACGCCCTAAAGAATATAACTTTGACGAATCAAGACCCGCAATGTCATGATGATGGGTGTTCAGCAAACGGTGAACCGTTTACGGTCTATTTAGGAAACTCCTTAACGCAAGCGTATTCGTTAGTAGAATTCTTTCCTCTTCCTTAGCGGCCATGGGAAAAATCAAGAAAATTAACGACGAGTTTTATATCGAATTCGAGGCCCGCGGTTTGACCTATCAACAAAAGGCGGGGAAGGACGAGCAAAAGGCCCAGATGATGTTGAATGAGGTTGAAGAAAAGATCCGTCGAGGAGAAATGGGCGCCATAGAGCGTCAGGTGGACTTAGATATCTTTTTTCAAGATTTTTTTGAGGCGGTGGAATCAGAGCATACTGTCCTGACTGTGCGGCGTTTTCGTGATTTGCTAAAGAATTTTCAGATTTTTCTTCACCAATATCAGCCCCGTGCGAAGAAGGTTTCCCAGATGACCCCGCGGGTGATGGAAGATTACAAAAGTTTTCTTTTACGGGACAAGGGTAAGCCAGGCTTTTTCATAAAAGGGGTAAACTTTATATTTTTTTTAATCAGTGAGGTTTGGAATTTCGCGATCAAGAGAGGGGCTTTGAATGACAATCCAACGATCCATGTCCGTCTTAATCAGCCAGGGCGCGGGGTAGCTCCTCGATTTTTGACTACGCGGGATTTGGAAGGCTTGTTAGCCAAGTCCGGTGAGAACCAACGATTGTTGGTAAAATTATTAACGGAAACAGGACTGCGTTTTGAGGAGTTGAAATTTTTGCAAGGGGACCAGTTCAATCAGGAAACGTCGAAGCTTGTGATTGATGGGCGGATAACGGCTGATCTTTATAGCCATCGAGAAATTCCAATAAGTCGAGAATTGTTGGTGGAGTGCAAGCCTATCGAACGGATCAAGAAAGCAGCTGTGGCCTTGAAGAAGGAAATGGGCAGACAAGGTATGCCGCAATCTATTTTTCGAAATACTTTCGGCCGGAATCTCATTTACAAGGGTGTTACGATTTCACGGCTGTATCGATATTTAGGGTTGTCAGATATCGCAAAAATTGTATACTACATGCATTATCTTTTGGAATACCGTCAAGCGCAGGAGATCCATTTTGAATCGTAGGAGAGATGCCAGAGTGGTTGGCGTGGGGGCTGTCCCTTTAGGGACTGTCCCCACAACAAATAAAGTTAAGGAAGCTGGCACATTCTGAATTGCTTTTGTTTGGGGGCACATTTAGTTACGGTTAAACGTTTTGTTTGTAGGAGAGATGCCAGAGTGGTTGAATGGGACGCTCTCGAAAAGCGTTGCTTCGCGTAAGCGAGGTCCTGGGTTCGAATCCCAGTCTCTCCGTATTTTATTGCGGCCATTTTTTTATTGAGACAAAGCAGTTAGATAGGAGAAGATGCAGATATGAATCTGATGTCAGCGATTATTCTTGGCGTTATCGAAGGGATTTCGGAATTTCTGCCCATTTCTTCGACGGCCCACATGATTTTAGCGTCGCACTTGATGAAATTGCAGCAGACGGAATTTTTAAAAAGTTTTGAAATCGCCATCCAATTGGGTGCGATCCTCTCGGTGCTGGTGTTGTATGGTCAGCGCCTGTTCGTTGATTCTAAGATATTGAAACGGGTCGCGGCGGCTTTTCTGCCCACCGCCGTCGTTGGTTTTTTTCTTTATAAAATCATCAAACACGTCCTTTTTGATAATACGACCGTGATCCTCTGGTCTTTGTTAATCGGAGGAATTGTATTGATCGTTTTTGAGTTGCTGCATCGTGAGAGTGATCGTTCAACGGACGATCTTACCTCGATTACTTATTTCCAGGCCATTCTCATCGGAATTTTTCAATCGCTAGCGGTCGTGCCCGGCGTTTCTCGGGCCGCGGCAACGATCATTGGCGGGATGTTTTTAGGACTGAGAAGAAAAACCATTGTGGAATTTTCATTCTTATTGTCTGTCCCGACGATGGGCGCCGCGGTCGCATTGGATTTGTTAAAAAGTGCTGGCAGTTTTACCGCTGATCATTTTTTGTTTCTCGCCGTTGGTTTTGTTGTGTCATTCGCCGTGGCCCTTTTATCCATCAAATTTTTGCTGATGTTCATACAAAAAAACAATTTTATCCTTTTTGGCGTTTATCGGATTGTCTTGGCGCTATCTTTGATGTGGCTTTTATAACGTCTTTGCGATTTAGAATGGAAGTGGTCATGAAGATTTATAAGGGTTTGATCATGTTTTTCTCCGTTGGTATTCTGTTTTTTCCACATTGTCTTTTTGCTGATCAAGCTAGCGAAATCGAAGTTATGGGTTCCAATGCAGTACAGCCGTCTGTTCAGATCGAATGGAAAGAAGAGGAGAGTCAATCGCCGCAGGTATTGCCCATGCCAAAAATGGAAAAGCAGAGTGAAATTCAACTAAAAGCGGAAAAGGAAGAGGTCACCGAAGGAATGGAGAAATACACGAATGGAGATCTGGATGGAGTTGGTATTTATTTGGACGCTCCGCCAAAAGAGGTGATTGACCGGAGGTATGAATATTCAAATGAGAAGTCGCCCGGAACTTCAGCGGACGTGGTTTTTGGCGGGTTTGAAAGTCCGAAAGAAGGAAAGGCGGTTGATGGTGCTAATGACCTTCGACGAGAATATCAATTCAGCCAAGACCATTTTTTTGCCCGAGAAATGAGGTCAGGCAATGCATACTTGTATGAAGAACGCTGGGATGAGGCCTTGAGCGAGTATATGTCCCTGTATCCAAAAAATAAAGATGATGTGGCTTTGAATCACAATTTGGGCTGTGTCTATTTCGCCATGGGGAAATATCAGGAGGCGGTTGAGCATTTTATCGTAGCCCTACGGAACGAAAGATACTATTTCAATGCCATTGCCTATTTCAATATGGGTGTGATATATCAGCAATGGGCTCGTCAGAGCAAAGACGAATCGTCGAAGGGACAATATCAGCAGTTGTTGGATTCGGCCTTAATAAATTTTAAACGGGCTGTTGAGATTATGCCGTTTTTCGCTCAAGCCCACGCGCAATTGGCGCTGATCTACACGGATACCCAGCAGGATCAAAAATTGGTTGAGCTGGAATCGATTTTATCATCTAGCCGCACCGACTGGATCGGCTTTTTTCCGCCGGATGTTTTGACTCAAGTTTATTCTTACAACAATTTTGAGACTTATTTGACCGTCGCTGAAAATCAGTTGGCGCAGGGACGATACAAACAGGTGGTTGAAATATTAAATGAATTGGGTGTTTTGATCAAGACGCGCTTCCCAAAAGACAAAGCGGTCTTTTGGACCATTTATCGGACTATGGGGTACTGTCAGTATACGCTGGGGGCCTATGATCAGGCCATAGTCCATTTTAATTTTTCATTGCAAATAGCACCTGATCAGCCGGGTGCTGATATGATTCACGCCTATTTGGGGAAGATCAACATTGACAAGAATGCGTTCCCCGAGGCTCAAACGGAATTGGAAAAGGCGTTGCAAATGAATCCGAAAAATCAAATTGCCATTCAAATTTTGGAAGGTTTGAAAAATAAAATCAAATCCGATTTGTAAATTGGTGAAGATTATTTTATTATTGAATAAGAGAAGAAAAACTTTTTGACAAGGAGGCGGGGATGAAATACCAACCGGAGAAGGTTTTGGCTGTGATTCAGGATTTTGTTAAGGAGATGAAGGAGCAAAAGCAGGTTGATTCTATTGAATATCGCAAAGATTACCAGGATTATCGGTGCGCTTTTACCGATAATACGCATTGCGAGATACGTCAAAAGCTCGTTGACGGTTATATCGATAATAATAGTAAGGAAGCGCGTAAAGAAATAGAGTTTCGGATCAAACACGCTGTTCCGTGGGAAGAATTTGAATAAAATCAAATCGCAGAAACGTTGAAAACGAACACCAAAGCGGTGCTGGCCTTTGCGGGAATCGTGGTCGTTGTCTTTTTGACCTTTTATCCCTCGTTGTTTCATGGATTTTCCAATTTAGATGACCCTGCCCATCTTTTAGATAATCCGTTGGTTCGTTCGTTGTCATGGTTCCATATCAAGGCGACTTTTACTGGGACTGTGCAAAAGACTTACATCCCTCTGACCGTCCTCTCCTACGCCTTGGAACATCAGTGGTTTGCTTTTAATGCGTTCATTTATCATCTGGATAACGTTGTGCTGCACGTGGTGGTCAGCGCATTTGTTTTGCTGTTGGGATTGAATTTGGGGTTTTCTTTAAGGGCGTCTTTATTTGGGGCGCTGCTTTTCGGTGTTCATCCCATGCATGTTGAGTCGGTCGTTTGGGTCACGGAACGCAAAGATGTCTTATACGCGTTTTTTTATTTAGCAGCGTTATGGTCTTATGGAAAATATCTCAATCGTCGTGGCATAAAATTTTATTTTTTGAGTCTATTTTTGGGGATGTTGAGCATTTTGGCAAAACCGATGGCATTGAGTTTGCCATTGATTCTCTTGCTTTTGGATTGGTTTTATCAACGGAAAATGAGTCTTAATTGTCTTTTTGATAAATTGCCTTTTTTCATCATCGTCGTGCCGATTACGTGGATCACCTATTCTTTGCACTCCCGCGTCCCGTGGGATAACCTTCACGACGCGGCGTTGATATGGGTATGGTCATTGGCCTTTTATCTCAAACAGTTTTTTGTTCCCGTGGTCCTTGTCCCGCTTTATCAGCTTCCGATGCCGATCCAGTTGTCTCAGCCGCAGTATTTTTTGGCACTTGCCATTCTTGTCGGGACAGCGTTCCTTTTGTATCGATTTCGTCATAACCGTCAGGTGATTTTTGCCGCCGCTTATTTCTTTTTGTCGATATTTTTTCTACTGCGTTTTGATCTTCAT
Source organism: Candidatus Omnitrophota bacterium (assembly GCA_023247815.1). Lineage (GTDB taxonomy): Bacteria > Omnitrophota > Gorgyraeia > Zapsychrales > JANLHA01 > JAHFFS01. The sequence goes on along the minus strand of JAHFFS010000076.1, from coordinate 2,112 downwards.
GACCAAAACATCGTGGCAGACCGTTTTATGTATTTACCGAGTTTGGGGATTTGTTTGGGGTTGGGCGCGCTTGGTGATTTCGGGCTGAACAGGGCTAGAATGCAGGGGCAGGATTACCTCAGAGTCTTTTGGGGGATCACCATCGCTGTGTTTTTGTTGCTCGTTGGTAAGACAATCGCACAGATTAACATTTGGAAAAATCCGCTCACCTTCTGGAATCATGTGGTTAGATATTCTCCGATGAAGTCTTTGTCTTATAACAACCGAGGGTTTTATTTAGAAAGCTTGGGACGCACCAGCGAAGCGTTGGCCGATTACAATATGGCGATTCTTATTCGTCCCGACCACGATGAGGCTTATAATAACCGGGGCAACGTTTACAGCAAACGCAAAGATTATCAACGAGCGATTGCTGATTATACGGAAGCGATTAAAATCAATCCGCAATACGCGAACGCTTATAACAATCGCGGGATCAATTATCAGAATCTAGGTCTCTGGGATTTGGCCCTGCAGGACCACAATCGGGCGATTGAACTTGACCCACTGAGTGCCGGTGCTTACAATAGCCGAGCATTGGTTTACGAACAGCTTGGCAACATCAAATTTGCTCTGCGAGATTATGAGGAAGCCCTAAAAATAAACCCACAATATTCTGAGGCTTATAGCAATCGAGGAGTGCTTTTCACTCGTCAGGGAAAAAAGGAGCAGGCTTTTGCGGATTATAATCGAGCCATCGCCACTGATCCGATGAAAGCGGAAAGTTACAATAACCGCGGGGTCTATTATTTACAAATGGATAATCTCGATGCCGCCATTAAGGATTTCAGTCAGGCGATCCAATTGAAATTTGATTATGCATCCGCTTATTTTAATCGTTCTTTGTCGTATGCCCGTATCGGTAAAAAAACACAGGCTTTAGCGGACGCGAAGACCGTGCTGGATTTGGGCATGGCTCTTGACGTAGGTTATTTAAAATTTTTACAGTCGCTAACGGAGGTAAAGCCATGAAAAAACATCACGGGGTTTTCGCAATTGTTTTTTTGATGTGTTGCGGGGGAGCGGTTCTGGCGCAAGAACATAAAGATGGATTGGAGTATGAGTATTTCGAAGACGGTAAAGTCCATTTTGAGCGACCGTATGTTGGTGGTGTCATTGAGGGAGTGAGCAAGCAGTTCTACCCGTCTGGCCAGCTGTTTGAAGAAATACCTTATAAAGCGGGGAAGATGGAAGGGGACGCGAAAAAATTTTATGAGAACGGGACTCTTCTTGAAGAAGTTCGGTATGTCGATGGAGAAAGAGAGGGGCTGGCAAAAGGCTATCAGGAGAGCGGCGACCTTTTTTCGGAAACACTTTACACGAAAGGCAAATTGAACGGCCCAACCAAAGTGTATTATGACAACCATCATCTCCATCTGCTTGAGAATTATGTGGACGGCTTGCGGGAAGGCGAATTCATTGAGTATTATCGGACCGGACAGGTTATGGAAAAGAGGCCGTTTGTAAAGAACAATCTTGAAGGTGCTTTGACAACGTATTATGTGACCGGCGAACTGCAGGACGAGAAAAATTATAAAAATGGAACATTGGATGGCACGGCCAAGGCGTACGCGCAAAATGGCCAGGTGCTTTCCACGGTCCAATACAAAAATGGGGAATATGATGGGCCGGCGATCAGTTATTATGAAGATGGCCATCTTCGTCGAGAGATGAGTTTTGTTGAAGGTAAAAAACAGGGTGAGTTGAAAGAATATGATCCCAGCGGTCAGATCAAATTGTTAGAAGTCTATGACCATGGAGAGCTCGTCAAGCGTACCGAGTACGGTGAAAATGGCAGTGTCCTTGCCACCGACGTAAAATGAATAGAGAGAGGATGAAACAGCATGGAGATCGGGATTGTCGGGCTGCCTAACGTTGGGAAATCGACGCTTTTCAATGCCTTGACCGGTGCCGGAGCGGCCGCGGAAAATTTCCCCTTTTGTACCATCGAGCCGAATGTCGGGATTGTTCCGTTGCCGGACCCTCGATTGCCGAAACTCGTTGAGAAATTTCAAAGCGTGAAAATGACGCCATCGGGGATCAGGTTTGTGGATATTGCCGGTTTGGTGAAAG
>JAHFFS010000075.1 GCA_023247815.1 Candidatus Omnitrophota bacterium | reverse complement strand
TGATACGCAATGTCGTTTCTATGAAACCGTTTGAAAAGCGATACGATGGATCTTATCTATCTGATTTTTATTATTCAAATGCTTCTGATACCAGCCAGCTGGTGATTTTACCCAGTGGGGATTGGTATATTAGAAAATATGATCGCGTATTAGGTGTGGGCTATGTCAATATGGAGGTAAGTCCGGTTATCGATTACAAATTTGAAGGGCCCTGGGCAAATAGATCACAATTACAAGATCCATGGGGAGAGCATTTACTTCCGGTTTTTCGAGAAAAGCCAGATGGCACCATTGATGAAAATGAATACATCATTGTATCGGAGACCGGTACGGGGGGGAAATATCGAGTGACAAGCGCATCACCCGGCATGCAGCAAGATATGGGTCAATATGGACAGATCATTGAAAGTGAAAACCCTATTGTGATCATGGATGATGGTACAGCGACCCTGATGTATCATCCACGGGTCCCCGGAAGTACAGCAGTGGATAAAACTACAGTTCGTCATTTGCCGCTTAATAAAGGAATACGGGTGCATGACTACAAAAAACGTATTTATTCTCTTTATAACATCCCGCTTTATCCGGAAACAGATGCTGGTAGTGCGGCTTTTTCTCGTACGGATTTAATGTTAAGCAATTTGGGCAATCTGCTGACTCATTCTGAGCTTTTAATCAGGGATCATTTGGAGAATCCGCAAATGGCGCTGCAAGGTATTGACTTCACCCCTGTTTTGTCTGAGCTCAATCGCGTATTAAGTGCCCTTAATAAGCGAGACCCAACAAAATTAGACCGGCATTATCGTGCGAAAGATGTTACTGAATTGTTAGAACGCCATCTTGATTTTTTGGCTAAATTATTGGGTTCTAAATCTCTTGGGCTTGGTTCAACTTTTGAAATTGTTTCAGATATAAAGAGAATGGAAGTGCTGAGGCGTTTAAAAGATTATTGTGTTAAGAATGGAGAGTACAATCTTTTCTTAAAATTTGGGATCGCTGTAAAACAACACATCAAGCAAATGGGGATCCAACAAAAACAGTATAGTGTGGATGTTTTGAATGAAATTAAAAATTCATTAACGCCCCAGCAGTGGGAAGAAGCTATCCATGGCTATGAAAAGCAATTGGTACTCAAATACGACTTAAAAAGTGAATCTGCCAGGATACTTTTAAACGATGATCATCGGGAATCAGGTCATGTTGCCCATGAACTGATGATGACTTTGCATGAGTATTATTTTTCGGAAGATGATCTTGTCAAAGCGAGAAAGATCAATGAATTATTGGCTCCTTATCTTGCCAATGAGGTTGAATTCTACCATCGTTATAAAGCAGAGGTTGAAAAATTGACGGATTTCGTTCGTGATCTTAATCTTGTTTTGAGGGTTTCATTATACGTCGAATTTGAAAACGAATATTTTTTTGATTATCTATACAATCAGCTGGATGTTAATGTTAAGGACGATCCTTTGGATATTCATGTATCTGCGGAATCCCGAAATAGTGAGCTGTTCAAACTCAGAAAACAGATCCAGGAAAGTAACGCAGTTTTTAAGGCAGATTCAGAATATCCCATGTCTCTGGAATATGTGGACTGGCTGCAAGAAAAACAAAGGATCAATGAAGCTGTTAATGAGATTTTTGAAGGAACAGAATTTTCCTCTCAAGAATTGGATCGGCATTCGGTTGATGTATCTTTGGAACATCTCACTAGCACGATTAGCCACGACTGGCTGATCAGTGGGACGCTTTTAATGTGGATGATTGGCATTCTTTATTTTTTGGCCTCTTCGAAGTCAGCAAAGTGGCAGGATGCGGATTTTGTAACACGAATCAGTACAATCGATTCTGTGCGAAAAATGTTAAGAAAAAATCCAGTGTATCAAGGGGAAGGATTTGGGGATGAGGTTTCTTTTCAAGATTTCATTGCCGCCAAATTGGAAAAACCTCGAGGACAACCGTTGAAAGTTGAATGGACAGCGCAAGATAGGGAACAGTTAAAAGCCTATCGTTCTCAGCTTTCGGATTGGGAAGGGGCGGTTTGGGATACGATTATGGTCAATCCCATGGAATCTCCTAAAGATGCTCATCGATCATATCAAGAGAGACTGTTAAACCTGATCCCTTTTGCCTGTATGGTCATGGTACGGGATCATCCTGATTTTAAAGACTGGAAAGCGATGCAGAGGAAATTGACCGAACTTGTGAAAAAAATTGATCCAGCAGATGATATTTACGGTGATAAAAAGCCTTTTACGTTGCAGGATTATTATCAAGAACTTCAAGGTATTTTGGATGAGTTTGCTTCTTTTAAGTTTCGTTCTGAGGAATTTGCTGATGGGGCACAAGCCAGGCAGTTGGTATCCTTGATCGCCAGGGATCTTGATCAAGCTGTCCCGGAAATTGTATCAATAGACAGCGCCTTGGAGTGGCTCAATGAAGGTATTGAACCCTATCTGTTTTATGCCAATGATATGATCTCGCAGGATCTCAAAGACAGGATTGACAAACTTTTTAAAGATCAAAGCTGGCGTTTTAAATTCAAGTCGTTGATGAAGCTAAGCGATGAGCAACTGACAAGGTTAGCACAAACAGATGTGGGCCAGAGGATCAAAAGGTTGATTTTAAAAGAGCGGTATCCGCAAATTTTTAATGACAATAAGGAATTGTTGGAATTCCGTGATGTGAACGAAGTGATGAAGAGTGATTTGTATAACGGGATAAAGGTTTTCTCTGACGGGAGTGAACTGCGATCACGTTTTCATGATGGGTCTTTGTCAAAATGGGTGGGGCAAGATGGATATGATTTTGCCGGTTTCCGGGAAGCTCAGCCGGGTGAAGATGTCAGGCGTATGGATGCGAGGGCAACAGCCAAAACGGGAAAAGTTATGCTGCGTGAACGTTATCAGGAAGATCGAATTCAATCAAGTTTGTTGATTGATATGCGGTATTTAAAGGGAGAACAGCAAGTGCAGCAGTGGAGTCTTGAGCTGTCGAATTCAATCAAGGTTTTATTTGAGGACAAGCGTTACTCCAGAGCAGGTATTGGAGATCATGAGCTAAGAAATTTGATTTTTATTTTACCGGACGGATCTGTCAACTATGTTGAAATCAAAAAAACGGTTAGAGAAGCAGATTATGTTGCTTTTACTCAGCAAATTTTGAAAATGGTTGAAGAAAGGTATGGCAAAGTGGAGGAATTGGAAGCTCAACGTCTCAAAGTCATGCCACGTAGATTCCTGAATGAAGTGGAAAATCAAACCTATTTGCAGCAAACAGATGATATTGAAGGAATGACAGCCTCGGTGCAAGAAGCGATCAAGGAAAATTTACGAGACGTGAAGGCTTTGTTGGCTCAGACCCGCGGGAATGTGTATTTTGCTGGAACGCCTCAAGGAAAACGCTGGGAGTTAGCAAGTCAATTTGAAGGGAGCAGATGTTATTGGTGGAAAGGACAGTTTCTCCAGTTGGTTGATCCTCAAGATGAACAATTGAGTCCAGATCAAGGCCATGATGAATTGGTAGACACTTTGGTTGATCGAGGGGAGTCTTTAAATGATGAGGAGCCTGATGTGTCTGAGACCAATACCCGTGATGTTTTGATGCTGACCGCAGAGCCATCATTCCCTAGCGTGGATCAGAATGGAAGACCGGTTGGTGGTATTGATTTGAACCCGCAATTTTTGCAGTTGGATGTGAAGGATACTAAAGTTTTGAACATCACTCCTATTCAATTCATTGAAGAGGATTTAAGAGTCATCCCATTCAATGGATTAACCCCACAAATCATCAACATGACCCCTATCAACGTATCTCAGTTTTTGGGCGTTTAGATCACGACATATTGACGAACAGGGGACTGTCCCCAAGTTAACAATAAGAGGGACAGTCCCCTTTTTTGGAAATGTCCATTCTGAAAAAGTGGGAAAGCCCCATTTGTTAATGACTTATCGCTTCTTGTATTAGAACTTATAATATTTTATGCTTTATATTAGGTAACTTATGATACGGCATACTATTACAAATCGTTATCGTTTATGGTTTCGCGGTCTCGTGATGGTCATTATTCTGTCACTGTGCTGCCAAACGATAGGACCAGGCCAGTTTGCATCAGCCCAGGAGATGCCCGCCCTGCCTGCCCCAGGTACCATGGTTATGACCAGTCCGTCCTTTGCCCCAGTCACGTTAAAAGGGATGACGGTCCATAGCGACAATCCATTGCGCTTTGATTTCATTGTCACGGGTGGAGACGCGCGACTCTCCGAAAAAATCCTGGAAGAGCAATCGACGAAGTTGGTGAAATATTTTTTGGCTTGCTTGACATTGCCGGAAAATAAGCTCTGGGTCAATTTATCTCCTTATGAAGGGAACCGGATCATCTCGCCAGAATTCAGCCAGACCGAAATGGGCCGGGATGTTTTGGAGCAAGACTACCTTCTCAAACAGATCACGGCCTCGTTGATTTATCCGGAACATGATCTTGGCAAAAAGTTTTGGAGTCAGATCTATGAGCAGCTTCAAAAAATTTACGGCACAACCAATATTCCGTTAAACACGTTCAATAAGGTTTGGATTGTGCCGCAGAAGGCGGTTGTATATGAACATGAAAATTCCGCCTTTGTTTTGGAGAGTCATTTGAAAGTGATGCTGGAAGAAGATTATCTGTCGCTTAAGAAGAATAACGACAGCGATATGTTTGGCACCGGAAAAATGACGACCGGCGATGTCAACGAGGTCAACCAAACGTCCTCGGACATGGTGCGTTCGATTGTCATTCCGGTTTTAGAAAAGGAAGTCAATGAGGGAAAGAATTTCGCCTTGCTGCGGCAGGTCTGTAATTCTTTGATTTTAGCGACCTGGTATAAAAAAAGTTTGCGGCAAGGGATTCTCAATAAGTTTTATTCCGACCAGGTTAAAACCAAGGGAGTTGATCTCAATGACCCCGCGGTTTACAACCAAATTTATGAGCAGTACCTCGCCGCGTTCAAGCAAGGTGTCTTCAATTACGTTAAGGAGGAAGTTGATCCCGGGTTGCAGGAGAGCGTGCCGCGTCGGTACTTCGCCGGCGGGTTGGCCCTGGAAGTACGGGACTTTCACATGCTGTCGAGCATCGGCAGTGAGCAGAAGGTTGGATTGGCCGCGGATTTGCAAAGGGGTTTTAATCTGACCTTTGATTTTGATCCTCTCAAAGATTCATCTTCCGGGCAGATGAAAAATATCGGTCCGCGTGATCCAGAAGCCATCATCCCGGAGCAGCCGGCCTTATTTGCCAAAAGGAATGATTTTGAGCGCGCGGCTCTATCGGTTGCCCCCGCGATTGTGCACTCAGATTTTCCTAAAGTTTTGGCCCGGGTTGTTATGGCGGACACGAGCGTTTTAGGCACGGCTGGTGGCCATTACTTCTGGTCGGAAACGTTCAAAGAATGGATCGTGGTGATCAATGGCAGTTTGTCGACGGAAATCCAGCAAGAAACCAGGTTCCACGAAGCCGCGGAAATCGATGTCCGTCAGCGTCTGGCGAAACAGGCAGAGGATTATTCCGAACAAAAATATCACATCATTGCCGCGGCATTACAGCGTCAAGAGTTCTCTAAGCGAGGGAAGTTGACGGAGTATGATCTTTTCCAAATCCGCGATATGTCGCAGGCCCAACGGGCCGCGCTCGTCGAAGAATTTGCCGAAGGAACGGGGCGGCAGTGGCATTACGAAGTCTTGGAGCAGGCCCGCCAGGACGGGATATCGGAACTCAATATCAAGAAAATCAAAGCCTATGATAAATCATTTGGGCGCACCATTAAGGACATGGTTAACGCGACCCCACCCGAGGTTTCCGCCGAATTGGAAGAGGTTGAGGCCTTTATCCAGCGGTTGTCAGGCGTTCTCAATGAATACAGCCGTTTGATCCAGAACAGCCAACTGCGGGAACAGGGCGTCGATGCCGGTATCACACTCAATATTGAACTCGAGCGGCAGTTTGAAAGGATTGTCAGTCTCATTGAGCAAACGCGTGGGGGGATCGAAAATCAATCTCCCCGGGCGGCGCAAAGTCTGAAGATGTTTTTGGAGGAATTCCGAAAGCAGCATGCGTTTATCAGGGGAGTGATTGAGGCCTTTAACGACGTAAGGCGTTCTGATTTCGACAAAACGCTGTTGGCAGAAGGATACACTCCGGTGCAGTCTTTGGTTGAGAATATTTGGCATAAATGGATGAATTGGACGTTTCCTTCAGAACAACGGCCGTGGTTCGCCGATGATTTTGAATTCGATGTCGCAGAGTTGAGACAGCTGATCGTTAATCACCGTGAATTTAATCGTTTGACCGCTAAACAGCAGAATGTGGCGGTATCGGAAAATGAAGCGGATAAACAGCGTCGGGAAAGATTGCGTGAAGAGGAAGAGCGAGGACTGCTGAGTTTGATCAATCCTTATGCCCGCGGCGGGATTTTCGTCAATGGGTTTCGCAAATGCGTTTATTTCAACATCCTCAAAGGAACGGAGTTCACCGAGAGTTTTGAGGCCGGGAAATCCACGGATCCCAACGAGCGGCTTTTGAATGGCTTAAAGGAATTTGTTTACGGGGCGTATGTCTTAAGGGTCACCGGTCATCATGATGAAGATTATCGTCGCTATCAGGAAGAAAAGATCGCGCGGGCGTTAGGCGCGGCCAAGCGGGTTGAGCCGGCAGCAGAGCCAGCGCCGGGCGCCGTTGAGGAAGATGAAACGCCAGCGGTCGTCGACGAATTCACCGCGGTCAATGACACGTTCGCGGCGGTTGAACAACAAAAGCGCGCTTCGCAAGATCAGAAGACTTTGATAAAAAGGTTGAAGATCATAGGTGGGATCCTTTGCGCGGGAGCCGTGATCAGTGTTGGGACCATTCGGTATATCAATCTCGATGGTATGACGATTTATTTAGAAGCCGCCCAAGCGAAGGTCGAACAAAAGGCCGCTGAGCCTCCGGGGGCGGGTCCAGAAACCGCAGAACAGGTGAAAGTCCCGCTTGAGGTCTTTGATCAGGCGACTTTAGAGGAAGCCAAAGCGAAGCTGGAAAAGAACGCGGTAAAAAAGCGTTTTGTTAAAAAGGAAGTTAAGAAAGAGGCACCCATCGAACCGGATGACACAAAGGCGGAATCCCCACCCCCTGGAGATATTGAAACAGGTGAT
>JAHFFS010000074.1 GCA_023247815.1 Candidatus Omnitrophota bacterium | reverse complement strand
CGTTGGGAGTTCATGGGCCAATCTTTTTGCATCGGTCTCCGCTGGGATTTGCGCTTTGTGGGGCCCGTTGCATGGGGGCGCGAATCAAGAGGTCGTTGAAATGCTGGAAGAAATTGAGAAGGACGGGGGCAATATCAAAAAGTACATTGAGAAGGCGAAGAGTCCGGATAAAAGTTATCGGCTCATGGGGTTCGGTCACCGCGTTTACAAAAATTTTGACCCGCGGGCGAAAATCATCAAAAAGCGGGCCGATGATCTGTTGAATGGGATGGGCATCCATGATCCGTTATTAGACATCGCGAAGAAATTGGAAGAAGCAGTATTGAAAGACGATTACTTCAAAGAACGTAAACTTTACCCGAACGTTGATTTTTACAGTGGGATCATTTACAAGGCCATTGGTATTCCTACCAATATGTTTCCGGTCATGTTCGCCATCGGACGAATGCCGGGTTGGATCGCCCATTGGAAAGAAATGAAAGAAAGCCCCGACTCCAAGATCGGGCGTCCGCGCCAGATTTACACCGGGCGCACGCTGCGCGATTATATTCCTATCGATCGACGGTAATCAAAATTTTTAAACGAAGGGAGTTTAGCTGTGATTCAGTTCCGATCCGCCGCAAAATTTGATAAACCTTTTTTGGTTGTTTTTATGGAAAAGTCGCAGTGGAAGGCGAAGGATTGGCCGCATATCAAAAACGCACCGGTTCATAAATTATTGGAAGATTTGCGAGGTTCCGGACACTTTGCCGCGGAGTCAGCGGAAATTTTTCCGCTCGCGACGGTTCGCCAAGCCATTATCCTCGTCGGTGTTGGAGAAAAGAAGGATTTGACGCCAACGTCTTTGCGTAAGATTGTTCGTGGCGTATTTTTAAGTTCTTACTTAAAATCGGCCCAGGCGATTGAGGTTGTTCCTTTCGAACAAAAGGATTCCGTTGTTCAAGGGATCATCGACGGTTATTTGATTGGCACTTATGTTTGGGACAAATATCGCACCGTTGGCAAGGCGGCCAACGGAATCAAAAACAGGGAAATCCATTTGGTTTGTTTGCAAAAAAAACTTTATGAGGAACAGAGCGCGATTTGCAATGGTGTTAACTTTGCCAGGGATTTGATCAATGATAACGCGGATGAGGTTACCTCAACACGTATCGAGAAAGTTATCTTGGATTTGCTCAAAGGTCAGCAGGATGTCAAGGTCGAGATTTTGAATCAAAAAGAATTGAAGAAGCAAGGGCTGAATCTGCATCTGGCCGTGAATCAAGGAAGTGATAAGGAGCCGAAGCTGATCATTGTGAAATATCGAGGGGCCGGGAAAAAGGACGCGTACACGGCACTTATTGGGAAGGGGATGACTTTTGATACCGGAGGGTTGAACCTTAAGCCGACGGGTTCCATTGAAAATATGCGCCTTGACATGAGCGGGGCCGCGGCGGTGGTGGGGACGCTCAAAAATATTTTGGCGTTAAAGCCGAAAAAAAATATCATTTTTGCCTGTGCTTTGGCGGAGAACGCGATTGGCAGCCGTGCCTATAAACCCGGGGACGTTTTTAAGAGTTTGAACGGAAAGACCGTTGAGATCGGCAACACCGACGCGGAAGGCCGATTGGTTTTAGCCGATGCCATCTCCTATATCGTAAAGAATTATCAGCCAAAGCAGATCATTGATATTGCCACTTTAACCGGCGCCTGCCTCATTGCTTTGGGTTATGATTACAGTGGACTGGTCAGTAACGATGATGTTCTGGCCCGCAAGCTTTTGCAAGCAGCCAATACAACTGATGACCGAGCCTGGCGCCTTCCCAGTTATCCGGAAATCAGTGAATATATCAAATCCGAGATCGCCGACATTCGAAATACCGGACTTCCTAAGGGCGCGGCAGGCGCTTTGACCGCGGCGGAATTTTTGCGGCAGTTCGTCGAAGATACCAAATGGGCGCATCTGGACATCGCTGGTAGTTCTTTTTGCGACGGTAAAGGCCGCTTTTACTACGGCCACGGAGCTACCGGAGCTGGGGTCAGATTATTAACCGAGTTCCTTCGTAATCAATAGATGAACATCCTAAATCATTTGGCGGAACCCAATACCATTTATCTTTTGATGATGTTGGGATTTTATGCCCTGCTTTATGAAGTGACGCATCCTGGATTCGGTGTCCCAGGGGTTCTCGGAGTGATTCTTCTTGTCTTGTCATTTTTCAGTTTACAATCCTTGCCGGTCAATTACGCGGGTTTAGCGCTGATCATTTTAGGGATTGTACTTTTTGTCGTTGAGGCATTTGCTCCGGGATTAGGACTTTTCGCGGTGGGCGGACTCATTGCCATGATCGCCGGATCGCTCAATCTGTTTGATTCCGGCCGAATGCCAACAGGGGTTTCCTTATCTTTGATTTTAGCGTTGACCGCAACAACCGCCGCGATCACGATTTTTTTGCTCAGGGCGGTCATGCGGGTTCATCGTTCCAAGGTCAAGACCGGTGAGCGCGGCATGATCGGTGAACAGGGAGAAGCGAGGCAGGATTTGCTACCGGGAAAAGTTGGAAAGGTTTTTGTGCATGGCGAAATATGGAACGCGATTTCCAACGAGATCATTAAAAAGTCGGAAAGGATCGTCGTTGAAAAAATTAAGGGGTTACAGCTTAAAGTGCGAAAGGAGTAAGTCATGCCGTTTTTTGTTGTTTTGGTTATGGTCGTGTTTTGGTTGTTCAGCAGTATCCGGATTTTGAACGAATATGAATTGGCGGTTGTTTACCGTCTAGGACGGGTCTTAGACAAACCAAAGGGGCCGGGTTTGATTTTGGTTTTTTGGCCGATCGACCGGGCCGTGGTCGTGAGTTTGCGTCTTCACACCCTGGATGTTCCGCCGCAGGACGTGATTACTAAAGACAACGTTTCCGCGAAGGTGAATGCGGTTGTGTATTTCAAGGTCATTGATCCGATTAAGGCGCAAATTGAGGTTGAGGATTATCAATACGCGACGTCGCAGATGGCGCAGACAACGTTGCGCAGCATCTTAGGCGAGATGGAACTGGATGACCTTTTGGCGGAGCGGGAAAAAATCAATAACCGTTTGCAGACAATTTTAGATCAGGCGACCGACCCCTGGGGTGTCAAGGTCTCGCATGTGGAGTTGAAACATGTGGATATCTCGGAAAATTTGCGTCGAGCCATGGCGCGTCAGGCCGAGGCCGAACGTGAACGCCGTGGAAAGATCATCGCCGCGGAAGGGGAATTGCAGGCGGCTGAAAAAATCCGCATGGCGGCGGAAGAAATGTCCAAATCGCCCATGGCCTTTCAACTGCGCTATCTGCAGACGCTGGTCGAGATCGGGGCGGAGAATAACACCACAACACTTTTCCCGATTCCTATTGACATGTTAAATTATTTCACGCAAAATCAAAAAAATAAATAATCGCACGTCGCAGGTCCTTAATGGCTCCCTAATGGCGCAGAGGAAGAAAATGGAATATCGTAAAGAATCCGACAGTATGGGGGAAGTTCAAGTCCTCGTCGATAAGTATTACGGCGCGCAGACGTTGCGATCCTTGACGCATTTTGCTATCGGTACTGAACGGATGCCGCTTGAAATCATCCGGGCCTTTGGCATTTTAAAAAAGGCCGCGGCGTTGACGAATCAGGACTTGAAGCTCTTGCCAAAAGATAAAGTGAAGCTCATTGTCCAGGCTGCTGAGGAAGTGATCAGCGGTAAACTCGACGAGCATTTTCCATTAGTCGTCTGGCAGACCGGCAGCGGGACCCAGTCTAACATGAACGTCAATGAAGTCATTTCCAACCGCGCGATTGAATTGGCTGGTGGCGTTATGGGCAGTAAAAAGCCAATCCATCCCAATGATGATGTCAATAAGGCCCAATCTTCGAATGACACTTTTCCGACGGCCATGCACATCGCTGCTGTCGAGGCTTTGCATGAATATTTGATTCCTTCTTTAGAACATTTGGCTGAGGCGTTTGCTAAAAAGAAAAAAGAATTCAACTCGATCATCAAAATTGGCCGCACGCATTTGATGGACGCCGTGCCTTTGAGTTTTGGTCAGGAATTTTCTGGATATGTTCAGCAATTGGAATATGGTTTAAAACGGATTGATGGTTGTCTGCCCAGGCTGCATGAACTAGCGATCGGTGGGACCGCGGTCGGGACCGGTCTAAACACGCATCCTGATTTTCCGGAAAAAGTCGCGGAAAAGATCGCCAAACTGACGAATAAACCATTTGTCAGCGCCCGGAATAAGTTTGAATCGTTGGCAGCACACGATGCCCTCGTCGAGTTGAGTGGGGTTCTTAAAACCATTGCTGTTTCCTTAATGAAGATCGCTAATGATATCCGTTGGCTTGGGTCGGGGCCGCGTTGCGGACTGGCGGAATTGATCTTACCGGAGAATGAGCCAGGCAGTTCAATCATGCCCGGGAAAGTCAATCCCACTCAGTGTGAGGCCATGACCATGGTCTGTGTTCAGGTGATGGGCAACGATGTCGCGGTCAATATCGGCGGGGCAAGCGGGAATTTTGAATTGAATGTCTATAAACCGGTCATCATCTACAATATTTTGCAGTCGATCCGGCTTTTGGGCAATGCCTGTCAAAGTTTTGCCGATCATTGCATTGTTGATTTGAAAGTCAACAAAGCTCAAGTTGAGAGTTACGTAAAAAATTCGCTTATGTTGGTCACCGCGTTGAATCCCCACATTGGATACGATAAGGCCGCCAAAGTCGCTAAAAAGGCTTTTACCGAAAATAAAAGTCTCAAAGCGGCCGGTGTTGAGCTTGGGTTTCTTACACCTGCTGAATTTGACAAATGGGTTCGTCCGCGGGACATGATCAAACCTTCCGATCTTTAACCATTGGAGATGAAATGATTATTGGCGTCCCCAAAGAAATCAAAAATAATGAATACCGAGTGAGTTTACTGCCCGTCGGTGTTGAGATGTTAAAAAAGGCCGGGCATAAGGTCATTGTCGAAACCAAAGCAGGGATAGGAAGCGGTTTTTCTGATCAGGAATATCGCGAAAGTGGCGCTGAGATTGTCTCTTCGGCCAAGGCGGTTTACAGTCGAGCTCAGATGATCATCAAAATCAAAGAGCCAGAGCCGCGCGAGTTTTCTTATCTGCGCGAAGGGCAGATCGTGTTTACTTTTTTTCATTTTGTCGCCAGTCGAAAATTGACAGAAGCGATGCTGAAACGAAAAATCATTGCCTTCGCTTACGAAACTTTACAAGATGAAAAAGGGGATTTGCCTTGCCTCACGCCAATGAGTGAAGTGGCCGGCCGTATGGCCGTGCATGAGGGGGCGAAGTATTTGGAAGAGCCGATGAAGGGTCGGGGGATTTTACTCGCCGGGGTCCCTGGTGTGGCACCTGCCGAAGTTGTGATTTTAGGCGCAGGAGTGGTTGGGGCCAATGCCTGTAAGATGGCGGCGGGTTTGGGGGCCAATGTCACGATCTTAGATACCAATCTGAATCGGCTGCGTTTCCTTGATGAAATCATGCCGCCCAACGTCCATACGCTGATGAGCAACGCGCACACGATTCGCGACTCGGTCATGAAGGCGGATTTGGTGATCGGCTGTGTCCTTCTGCGGGGTGCAAAAGCCCCACAGCTTGTTGATCGAAAGCTGGTTAAGAAAATGAAGCCGGGGGCGGTGATTGTTGATGTGGCCATTGACCAAGGCGGGTGCATCGCGACCAGCCGGCCAACGACCCATGAAAATCCGACCTATGTCGTCGATGAAGTCGTTCACTATTGTGTCACTAACATGCCGGGAGCCGTGGCCCGGACCAGTACCTACGCCTTGACGAACGCGACTTTACCGTATATCCTTGTCTTAGCAAAAGATGGGTTTCCAAAATGTCTTAAGACCTCAAATGCGTTAAAACGGGCTTTAAACATGGTTAAAGGACAGGTCGTTATCAAAGAAGTTGCAGAGACCTTTAATCTACCCTTAGCGCAGATTGCTTAAGAAAGGAATGACGGAGATGGTTAAGTTTGGAGATGAACGAAGACAATCCTCACGCGCTAAACGGATTTTGAGCATTCAGTATCGTTTAGCCAAAGGGCAGCCTAGCAAGGACCGCGATGTGCGTTGGCATTTGTCTACAACCCATGATATGAGTGCTATGGGTTTATCGTTTTTATCCGACGTGCCCTATCAGATCGACGATGTTCTTGAGTTGCAGGTCGTGATGTCGGGGATCCTGGATATCTTCAAAGGTCACGCTCGGGTCATTCGCATTGAGAAGAAAGAAACCGGAGTGTATTTTTTGATTGGTTTGGAATTTGTTGAAGATCGTCCAGTTCGGCAGCGGACCGCGAAATCGGAGGATGTCAGTACCGATCGTTTGAAAGAAATTAAGAATTCATAATCGCTGGATCAAATTGGTATTAACGCAGACCCTCAGCTTTAACTTGAGGGTTTTTTATTTTGCCTGATTATTCAAGATATTCCAGATACCGCCTTGACAATAAAATCCCACCTCGGTATAGTAAACCAAAACCTAAAAAAGGATGTCCAAATGACTCAGGGATTAGGGACGGCGCAAAGACCCTTACGGGTGGCGATTGTCGGCAGCGGGCCGAGCGGTTTTTATGCCGCGGAGGCTTTGTTGGCGAAAGAGTTTAAGGTCAAGGTTGATATGTTTGATCGGCTTCCCACGCCTTTTGGATTGGTGCGTTATGGGGTTGCCCCGGATCACCCGAAGATCAAAAATGTCACCAAGGTCTTTGAAAAGACCGCAAGTCATGAACAGTTTTCTTTTTTTGGTCATGTCGCGGTCGGGAAAGATGTTTCGGTTGAGGAATTAAAGAAATTTTACGACGCGATCATTTTTGCCTGCGGGGCCGAAACTGATAAAAAACTAGGGGTTCCCGGCGAGGACTTGAAAAATAGTTTGACCGCCACGGAATTTGTAGCTTGGTACAACGGGCATCCTGATTATCGTGACCGGTCATTCGACCTATCGCATGAAACCGCGGTTGTGGTCGGGCAGGGGAACGTTGCCATGGACGTCAGCCGGATCCTCTGTAAGACTGTTGAAGAATTGAAAGCAACGGATATTGCAGAGCATGCGTTGGCGGCCTTGTCGAAAAGTAAAATCAAAGAAGTTCATCTGATCGGCCGGCGCGGGCCAGCACAGGCGGCGTTTACCGCTCCAGAGATCCGTGAGTTTGGTGAATTAACGGAATGTG
>JAHFFS010000073.1 GCA_023247815.1 Candidatus Omnitrophota bacterium | reverse complement strand
GATACTCCTCGAGATTTTTTTTCTCGTGAGCCGCGGCTTCCTCCTCGAGCCAGCCCTGGATGGTGTTGTTGTCATGCGTGCCCGTATAGGCGACGCAATTTCCCGGATAGTTGCGCGGCAAGTACGGATGACTTTGATCACCGCCTAATCCAAAAATAAAAATTCTCATCCCCGGAAAAGCAAACTGTTCGATCAAATCGCGAACGTCGTCGGTGATCACGCCCAGATCTTCGGCGATGATTGGCAGACGAGGAAAACATTTCTTCATCACCTGAAAAAAATCCGCACCCGGTCCAGCGATCCATTGACCGTTCACCGCGGTTTCTTCCTGGACCGGGATCTGCCAAAACCCAACAAATCCGCGGAAATGATCGACCCTCAAAAAATCAAACAACTGAAAATTCAACTCAAACCTTTTCACCCACCAATGATATTTGTCCTGCCGCAAACGCGTCCAGTTATAGAGTGGATTGCCCCAACGCTGTCCGGTCTTGCTGAAATAATCCGGCGGGACCCCGGCGACATATTGCGGGTCCAAACGCTCATCGAGATCAAAAAACTCCGGACACGACCAGACATCGGCGCTGTCATAATTCACGTAGATCGGCAGATCACCGATAACAGCAACGCCGTTTGTCCGGCAATAACGATGGAGATCCTGCCATTGATCAAAAAGCAAGAACTGCTGGAACCGGATCCGTTCGATTTGCACTTGATGCGATTGCCGAAAATCTTCTAACGCTTCCTGTTTTCGAAACTTAAATTCCTCCGGCCACTGGTGCCAGGGCCGGCCAGAAAAAAACTCCTTTAAAACAAAAAACAAGCTGAAATCATTGAGCCAAAAAACGTTCTTACGAACAAACGACCTAAACCGCTGGTCCTTTTGATATTGATCAATACCGTTGAGGACGGCATCCCAAACCTTGGCCTTCAAACCCTCAGCCAAAAGATAATCAACGCAACCTTCATCCTGTTTCAATTCCGGCAATCCCGACGATGATTTGAGCCAGCCATCGTTCTGCAACTTCTGCGGACTGATGAAAAGCGGATTAATCGCGAAAGCCGAATAGCTGCTGTACGGAGAATTGCCGTAGGCCGAATCCGTTGGATTGAAAGGAAGGAACTGCCAGTATGTCTGTCCGCTCTCTTTTAGAAAATCAACAAACGTGTACGCCGACGGGCCAAAGTCCCCGGATCCATAAGGGCCTGGCAGCGAGGTGATATGCAATAAAACTCCGCTTCCTTTTTTCATCAATGATTCCGTTTGGGGCAAATCATCCTGATTGGATGATTTGCTGTTGGGCCTTTCGAGAAAAAATAAATTCCTTATAAATTTCAGCACCGTTTTTATAATTTTTGCTACTGCTGGCAGCCAATTCGAGCGAACTTAAAAAATCCGGTTCTAAATCTCTGCCTGTGAGTTCCTTCGCGATCTCTATCGCCCTGGCCGCGTATTTCATCACTTGAATCGATTCGATCCGCGAAATATCTTCAAAAAACCAACCGCAGCTCGTGAACATGAGCATCGCCATCCGCTGCATCTCCAGCAGCAGTCTGCTTCGCTGGACGTGCTCGTCGGACAAAACTGCTTTTGCCTGTTTCTGAAAGAACTCCTTCGTCGATTCCTTACTCGGATTCAAAAGGACCTCAATATACCCATCACGGACTTCCCAGGGACTTGCAAAAAATTTCCGCATGTCCTGCTCATAAATACCAGCAAGCTCATCACGCAATCGGTCCAAGGCCTCCTTAAAACAGACCCGCCAATCGTTCTTAACTTCTCCCTCCGCGACCGAAGCGCTTAGTTTCGTCCTTTGCCCCCAACGGGCCAAATGATCATCACAACTCCAGGCGCTGTTTTCGTGGATCCGCACTTCGCGGGTCGGTGGAAACCTTTCTAAGAATTCTCCATAAACGATCAAACGAAGGTCAGCGCGTTTTTCCAAATTCCGCAGACAATAACTCAAGGCCATATTCCCAAAGGGATGATGATGACCATAAGATTCCCCATCGGTCGCAACGTGCACTAAGCGCGCTTGCTGTGACGCGGATGGGAAAGCGCGTAATAACCGTTGGACAAAATCCTCGCCATTGTGCAAAAGACCATGAAAAGCAATATCACTCGCGATCCCACCGTCATAAAAAAAAACCGCGATTTTCTTTCCCGAAGGCAGATGGCAGCGATAGGGTTGGCGCGTATCCAACGTGTCTTTCGTGACACTTTTCCATTTTCTTAAAAATCCTCGTCGGACACTTTGCGCCTGGACCGGAGCTAGGATCACATATCCCATGCCGAATTCCGCCAAAACCTCTAAGGTCAAAATATCAACCGCTGTCTCTGGAAGCCACATTGCCTCTGGATAGCGATGGAAACGGTGCTCAAAATCTTTGATGCCCCAAATCACCTGCGTTCTTTGGTCCCGTGGATTAGCTAACGGTAAAATCATGTGATTGTACCCTTGCGCGATCGCTGCCCCATGACCGGAAAACTGTTGCTGACTCAAACGGTCCGCGTCGAGGATGTCCTGATAAATATCGCCAGCCGCCTCTTGCATCCAATTCAACAAAGATGGACCGAAATTGAAATTGATTTTCGCGTAATTGTTCAGAATGATTTCTGACTGCTGATCGGCGCCTAGAATCGGCGAACGGGCGTTCGGCGCATAACATTCCTTGGTGATCCGCTCGTTCCAATCATGAAAGGGCTGCGCCGACGGCTGTTCCTCGACGACCCCTGACCAGGGATCTTCCCGCGGGGGCTGGTAAAAATGTCCGTGAATACAAATGAATTTTTCCATACGATTAAGACGTGAGACCCCTTTTTTTTCGCAGCCGCATGTCCCTTTCATCATAAATCTCACCAAACAGCTCTTCCAACACGTCCTCCATCGTGACCAAACCGGCATTTCTGCCGTCAGGATCCTGCACAATAAAAAGATGTTGGTTGTAGGCCTGGAAACGCTCCAAAAGTTCATCGCCCTTCATAAACCAATTGACGAAAATCGGTTTGGTCATAAACGCCTGCACTAAAACCTGATCGTTGTCTTTGGCGATCTCGCGCAGCAAGACCCGGTGCTCGACGATCCCCACAAAATTCTTTGGATCTTTATCGTAAACCGCGATGCGGCTGTAGCGCGATTCAATGATCGTTTCGCGCAGCTCGCCCACGGTCTTGCCGCCGGGGATGGCAAAAATTTCCTCAATCGGCTTCATGATCTGATAAGCGCGCAGATCGTTCAATTTGAAAACCCGATTGCACAAAACTTCTTCGTCAAGCTCAACGGTGCCGGCATCACGGCCGAGTTTGAGCATCATTTTAATTTCCTCCTCCGTCACCTTGGGCACATGAACATGCTGGACAAAGGGACGGGTCATCTGAATCAAAGAATGGACAAAGGGACGGAAAATCCACAACAAAACACGCAAAGGTTTCGCGAAGAATGAGGAAAGGGAAATTTTATGCTGTTCGCCAATGGCCTTCGGAATGACTTCCGAGGCAACAATGATGGTGAACGTCACAACCGTGGAGGCCCAACCCAGCCACTGGTCACCAAACTGCTGCGAAACGTGCTGGCCTATAAAAATGGCCCCAACGATATTGATGATGTTATTGATGATCACCACCGAAGCAACGGTGAGTGTTATATTCTCTTTCAGATAAAGGATATCTTTCGCGTTCTTGTACTTTTGCTCAACGAGGATACGGGCACGGATGAGGGGCAGACTTAAAATCGCGGCTTCCGCCATGGAAAAAATGGCGGAAAAAACAACAACCCCAAAAAATAAAATGAGCAGAGTTAACATATCACAATCTATGACAGCTAGACGCTATCGTCATTAAAGGTCTCTAAAATGTTGTCATCAAGATAACACTCTTATGGAAGAAAGGAAACAGGTTTTTGGGAATTCCCTCAGTGTCTAAGGGCTTGAAACCGTTCCATATCCAAATGGGCGGTCGGCCGATAAAGGTAATAACCCTGGGCGGCATCAACACCCAGCTCTTGGATCGCTTTCAACTCACATCGGGATTCAACACCTTCGGCAATGGTCATGATCCCTTGTTCGCGGCAGAACGCGACAATGAATTTGACAACACTGCGTTTATAACCATCTTCGCAAAGATTTTTAACAATGTGCCGATCGATCTTAACAATTTCCGGATGGAGTTCAACAATCGATTCCAAACTGGCATAGCCTCCACCGAGATCATCAATCACCACATCAATTCCAAAATCACGGTAGGTCTTGAGATGGCGCAAAAAAAGTTTGAAATTGATGATCGAGGAACGCTCAGTCATTTCTAAGGCCACTTGTCGGGGATCAATCTGATTGTTTTCAAAAATCTCTCTGACATGAAAAAATTGCTGCGATTCAATCAGGTAGGGATTGCAGTTGAGAAAAATTTTTTCCGCAAAGGTCCGCTGCGAAAGTTTCTCGAGCGCCAGCGACCAGGATAAAGATTCCATCTCACCATAAAGCCCAAACTTCAAAGCCGTCTTAAAAAAAACCTCCGGATCAGCCAACGAATACGACTGCGGCCGGGTCAAGACTTCCAATCCAAATAATCGAAACGGTTTCAATTGATAAATCGGTTGGAAATGAGGAATGAGCGCGGCCTCGTCGAGGATTCGACGCAATTCGCAGATGATCTCGTCATCAATCGTCAATAACGATTGTCGGCGGACATATCGGCGACGCATCACCGCCTCCATGCGCGCCACGAGTTCTTCTTGCTCGCAAGGTTTAGAAATGAAATCGTCCGCGCCTAAATAGAGCCCTTCCACCCGATCTTCCTGCATGGCATGGGCGCTGAGCATGATGATCGGAATATGGGTGCAGTCTTTCCGCTTTTTGAGCTGACGACAAACCTCAAAACCATTGACGTCCGGGAGGATCAAATCAAGTATGATCAAATCAATTTCAGGTGAGACAATACTGAGCGCTTCTTGGCCGGTCGCGGCGACTTTTACATGATAACCGCGGGTTTCTAAGAGGAGGGCTAATATTTGCGTAAGATTTTCTTCATCATCGACAAGCAGGATATCACGTCTCTGTTTGAGTGGTTGTGCCAAACACCTCACCCCCTTACTCTTTCTTTAAGTATACTCCTTTTTGCAAATAAGGCGAGGACGTTTTTTGGCTCAACGATAAACCATTCCAATGGTTATATTTATAAAAAATTTCGAAAAAGCAGGCTATTTCTTACGGCGGGAATATTCCTGAAAAACATACTTAACCCCAATTTCAGCCAATGCTTCCGACTCAAGGGTCTTTTCAAATGACGCGGTTATTTCCGGAAAAAAAGTGTCGCAGGCAAAGTCATGGAAAATGCGAGTCAAATAAATCTTCTGACAGGACGGGGATTGGAGGGCTTGCTGAAACAACTCAGCACCACCGATGATAAAAATTTCATTCAAACGACCTTGCAATTCTTGGGAAATGAGTTCCAGGCCCCTTTCAAAATCCGCGGCCATGATCACCTGCGACGGTAAAGGATAAGACTTATTTCGGGTGAGAACGCAGTTCAATCGGTTCGGCAGGGGTCGAAATTTATCCGGTAAGGACTCCCAAGTCTTGCGGCCCATGATCACGGCATTGACCTGGTTTGGATTTGCTGTTCTCTCCGTAATCGTTTTAAAATGCCGCAACTCGCCGGGAAGATGCCAGGGCAGCCGGCCGTTCTTGCCGATCCCCCTTTTGTCGTCCATCGCGACAATACAACTGAAAGAATGATTTGATCGGTTCGTCATCAAACGGCAATCGGAAATTTAATAAATGAGTGATGTTGATAATTGACGAGCTGGATATCCTCGCAACTTATGTCCAATACAGATTTTTGCGCCACTTTCAACTGGGGAAGTGGCTTGCAATCCCTTTGCAATTGCTCTTTCAAACCGTCGATGTGATTGAGGTAAATATGCGCGTCACCAAGCGTGTGAACAAAAATTCCCGGGGTTAAACCACATTCGGTCGCGATCATACTCATCAACAGAGCATAGCTGGCAATGTTAAACGGCACTCCCAGCGCGACATCGGCGGAACGCTGATACAATTGGCAATCCAAACGACCGTCCGCCACGTAAAATTGAAAAAAGGCGTGGCATGGTGGCAAGACCATACGGTCAAGGTCCGCCGGATTCCAAGCGCTGACAATGATCCGACGAGAATCTGGTGATTGCTTAATCATCTTGACCGCCGCTTCAATCTGATCGATGTGTTCCTTACGATAACCCTCGGACTTTTCATCCCAGACAAATTTTTCCCATTTTCGCCATTGATAACCGTAGATCGGCCCTAATTCACCGTGTTCGTCCGCCCAGGCATTCCAAATCGGGGTATGCGCTTTCAAACCATCATTGATATTGGTTGATCCTTTAAGAAACCATAACAGTTCGCGGACAACCGCGTCGAATAAGACTTTCTTCGTCGTGACAATAGGAAAACCGTCTCGTAGATCATATTTGGTCTGGTAACCGAAGACCGAAAGTGTGCCGGTTCCAGTGCGGTCGCCCTTTTTTTGACCGTTTTCCAAAATATGCCTGACCAAATCCAAATACTGCCGCATTTCTCCTCCAATGACCTCTTAGAACCCCGGGAGTGCAACCCCGGGGGTTTAACTCCCGGGGTTGCACTCCCGGGGTTAACTTAACGTTTGTAATCTCCGCCTCTGCCGCCCTGCTTTTCCAACAGCATCACGTCGGAAATCACCATTTCCTTATCAGCAAATTTCATCATGTCGTAAATCGTTAACGCGCTGACAGCGGCCGCGGCCAAGGCCTCCATTTCGACCCCAGTCTTACCCTCCACCAACACCTCAGCCTTGATCGTTATCTTCGCGGATTTTTCCTGAATGTCAAAATCAATTTTGACCTTACTAAGTGCCAAAGGATGGCACATGGGAATGAGTCGCGGCGTTGATTTTGCCGCCAAAATCCCAGCCACCCGTGCGGTCTCTAAAACATTGCCCTTGGGAGCATCGCCCTTCAACAATATTTTAAGACTTCCCCGACTCATCTTGATAACTGCCTGCGCGACAGCCCGTCGTATTGTCACGTCTTTTTGACTGATATCAACCATCCCTAACGCTTGGCGGTAATTGACTTTCTTCACAATCTATCCTCCCATTAAAAAGGTTACCCGTTGCCCAGCGCCCCAGGTTCCCAGTTGAGTGCTTTACATGCTAAATTAGCTTGTTCATTAACTGGAGCACTGGGCAACCGGGGAACTGGGTATC
>JAHFFS010000215.1 GCA_023247815.1 Candidatus Omnitrophota bacterium | reverse complement strand
CGGGATCGAACACGCGATTTTGCATCTGCTTTATTCGCGATTCTTTACCAAGTTTTTAAAAGATTTGGGGCTGGTGACATTTTCCGAACCATTTACCCGATTGTTAACGCAGGGCATGGTGTTGAAGGACGGGGAGGTGATGTCAAAATCGAAGGGAAATATTGTTGATCCAGACGCGGTGATCAGCAAATACGGGGCCGATACCTTGCGGTTGTTTATTCTTTTTGCTGCTCCACCAGAAGATGAATTGGAATGGAATGCCGGGGCCATTGACGGGTCGTGGCGGTTCCTTTCGCGCGTATGGAATCTCGTCGAGAAAAGCTATCAGAAGAAACCCAGTGACCTGCCGGCCGAGCCACTGGATGACGACGACCGTGACCTGGAACGGGAACGCAACGTCTCGATTCAAAAAATCACCGAGGATTTTACGCAAGGGTTCAAGTTCAATACCGCGATCAGCCAACTGATGATTTTGATGAATAAAATTGAGAAGTATCAGGTTGGTTCGGTTCCAAGAAAGCAGTTTTTATTGAATCGCGCGGTGCAGACGGTGGTTAAGTTGTTGGCCCCTTTTGCTCCGCATATTTGTGAGGAGCTTTGGGAGCAGATGGGAGGCCGGGAAAAGAGCATCTCGCAAGTGAGCTGGCCATTGGCGGATGAAGCGGCGATGGAAAGGAATGTTATTCAAATGGTTGTGCAGATCAATGGTAAGATCCGAGGAAAATTTGATGTTTCGCCCAATTTGCCGGAAGCGCAGTTGAAAGAAATCATTTTACGTGACGAAAAAATTAAGGGTTGTCTGGCAGATCAAGAAATTAAAAAATTTATTGTCATTCCTAATCGTTTGGTAAGCATTGTGATATAATTTTTTAAGCCATGAAGAAATTCTTGCGTTGCAATTTATTATTCTTGATGCTGATTTGGGGAGTGTTTTTGTCCGCCGATCTTTATGCCGAGCTGCCGGATAAGATCATTGAAGAATGCAAGGATTGGAAAAATTGGCAGCATGAGTATTGTGAAAAAAAGGGAAGCACCGAGTTTACTTATTTCTATGATAAGACCCGCAGCGACGATGTCAATCCGGAAACCAGCAAGGCGCCGGACTGGCGGTCCATCGTTGGGATGAAGGCTGTCGGCACGTGCGGCAACAGTTTGGTCTTGTGGTTTGACGAGCAAAAAGGTTTTGTGGTTGATTATGGCGGAAGCGAAACGTATGACGTTGAGTGTTTGACTTTTTATCAGACGATTTTTAATTACGACCAGACTTGCCACGGTTGTATCCAAGTTTTCAAATCCCCGAAGACCCAGTAAATCAACCCCAGACAACATGCCCTATACCAAAACCGGGGGTTTGAATGGAGACGGTTATCAGATCATGGTTGGGCCGGCGGCCATTATTGGCGGTTTGCGGATGCTTTTGTTTAGGGATCATCATCAACCAATATTTTAGAATCCCTTTTGGCATTTCAGCGCTGCCGACCGCGTTGTTTTTGTCTCTGAGTCTGTTTGTCCGCAGATCCAAAATAACCATCATCTTCATCTTGCTCACTGTTGTTGGGATGGGGGCCGCGTATTCCAAACATTGCTGGACGTTTCCCGCAGAGCATATCAGCAGACTTCCCTATCTTGATCGTGATGAACCCATTTTCGTCGAGGGAATGGTGGTCTCCGACGTGGAGCCGCGACCTTTCTTTCATGGTAAGAAAACCGTATTTAGTTTGGAAGTCAGCCGGATCAAGTCCCCGCGAGGAACGAAGGAACAAAAGGGGGTGATTCTGGTTAATATTTTTCGGCAAGAAGACATCCGCTACGGTGATCATTTGCTCCTCGAGGGAAAACTGCACCGGCCATTCAATTTTTCGAAAAAGAGCAATTTTTCTTACCGGGAATATCTTTACCGCAAAGGCATCACGTTCATCCTCAGCGTTAAGAAAATCGGTTTTGTTAAAGTGATCAATCGGGAGCGAGGTCATTGGCTGAAAGCCCTGTCCTTGAGAGTGAAGCATCGGCTTTCTGCTGTTTTGAGAAAGTTTCTGCCAAGCCAAGACGCTGGGATGATGCAAGCGCTGCTTTTGGGTAATCGATACGATATCCCCAAAGATGTTTACGCGCTTTTTAAGATTTCCGGTGTTGCCCATATCATCGCCATATCCGGGTTCAATATCGGCATTGTTGCCTATGGGATATTTTTCGTTCTTAAGTTATTTTCCATGCCAAGGAGGGGGCAATATTTTTTGACGATCCTTTTATTGGTCTTTTATGCCTTCCTCACCGGTGGAGAACCCCCGGTGGTCCGCGCGACCATCATGGCCGTGGTTTTGTTGATGGGCTTCATTGTTGAAAGGGAAC
>JAHFFS010000072.1 GCA_023247815.1 Candidatus Omnitrophota bacterium | reverse complement strand
GAAAGACATGGGAGTTAATGTGATTCGGGAGTATCATCAGCCAGTCAAACCGAATAAAGAACTTTTGAGAAAAATGCACGAGCAATATGGTTTTTATGTCGTAATGGGAGATTTTTTAGGAAAATACACCTTGGGTTCCGGGGCCAGCTGGTTTGAAGGGACTGACTACGAGAACCCCGTGCATAAAGCGCAGATGATGGAATCGGTCCGCACCATGATTAAGGAATATAAGGACGAACCGTATATTTTAATGTGGGTCTTGGGCAATGAAAATAATTACGGCATCGCCTCCAATGCCGATAAAAAACCCGAGGCGTATTTCAGATTTGTCAATGAAGTCGCGAAAATGATCAAAGCGATTGACCCTGATCATCCCATCGCTATTTGTAACGGCGACACTTTGTTTTTGGATAAATTCGCTCAGTACGCGCCGGATGTTGATATTTTTTCCGCCAATGTTTATCGGGGGGATTATGGATTTGGCGCGTTTTGGGAGCAGGTTATGGACGCGACTGGTAAGCCGGCGTTCATCACGGAATACGGCTGCCCGGCCTACGCGCGCTGGCTGTCAAAGGAAGAAGCGGAAGAAGCGCAGGCCAATTATCATCGGGGAAATTGGCTTGATATCAAAGCCAATATGGCCGGTGATGGAGGTGGGGCTGGCAATGCTTTAGGCGGGATTGTCTTTGAGTGGACCGATGAATGGTGGAAAAATTATGAACCATTTTATCATGACCGCCGGTCGGATGCCATTGGCCCTTTCCCAGGAGGTTATTATTATGAGGAATGGTTTGGTATCACCAGTCAAGGCAATGGAACCGACAGCCCTTTTATGCGGCAGCTGCGAAAGTCCTATTTTGCTTATAAGGATATGTGGAATAATTAAGAAATTTTCTTGCTCATAGACTGGTAATCTGTTGCTTTCATATGTTATAATTATTTATATCAAATTTGCCGTGGCCCATTATCAATGAAATCAATAGAAATTCTGTGCGAAATCGATACCAATGATGATGAAGTTTGAGGCAAATATTGCACACCAACTAGATACCACATAACAGTTAATACCAGAAGGAGGTTGTTGTTATCATGAAAAACGCAGTATTAGTTTTGGGGTTTTTATTTTTGGGTTTGATTGTGGCTCCGGTTAACCGTGCTTTTGCTTATGATTTTGGTGATTATCGTTCTGAAACATTAGTTGGCAAGGCATGGAAGTCTTTGGTAGACAGCGATTTAGATGCGGTTTTGGCCTATACCAACAAATGCATTGAACTCTATGCTGACCAGGCAAAGGTTATGCAGGATAGCCTCCATGCTTACGCGGAAGGCAGCAATACTGAGATTTTTGTTTATTGGGCCCTCAATGACGTCGCCACCTCTTATTTTATTCAGGGGGATGCTTATCGAAAAGCCAACATGATGGCTGAGGCAAAGACCGCTTATGAAAAATTGGTTTCGGATTACGCGTATGGCCAGGCTTGGGACACTAAGGGTTGGTTTTGGAAACCGGCTGAAGCGGCGAAAGAAAAGCTGGCCATGATTGAATCTGGTTCTGATTTGGACTTCGGTGATTACTCTTCTTCAGCCCTGGTTTCTAAGGCATGGAAGGCTTTGGGAGACAAAGATTTGGATGACGTTTTAGCTTATGTCAATAAAGTGATCGAACTTTACGCAGATCAAGCTAAGACCATGCAGGGTTCGCTCACCGAATATCCTTGGGAATCAAAGGAAAAGATTTTTTCGTATTGGGCCTTGAATGATGTGGGCACGGCTTTTTATGTTAAGGGTGAGGCGCTTAAGAATTCCGGCCAGATGGAAGAAGCGAGTGAGGCTTACCGACAATTGGTTGAGGATTATTTTTATGCCCAATGCTGGGATCCGCAAGGCTGGTTCTGGAAACCTTCTGAGGCAGCGCAGAAGCGATTAGATGATTTTTCGGAATCCTCTAAGGAAGTTAAAGTTAAAGAATCTAAATCATAATTTTTTTATTTTTCCGGAAGGTAGCTCAAATGTCACAACGGGGCTTTCCTCTTTTCTGTTTTGTTGTTTTTTTGTGCGTCAGCTGTGGGCGGGGCGACGACGGGCAAAAATTGCCAACGAACTCTTCCCAAGAGCGTGTGGAAATGAAAACGGAAGACTCGCAACAACCAGTGTTTGTTCCCGTTATCGTTTATAAAGATAAAGGTTTCCGTGATAATCATTTTGTTCCTTCCGGCTTTATGCCGAATGGAGAATGTCTTAAATTGGATGAGGATTGGTTGGAAAATTGTCAAGAAGGAACAACTTGCATCAAGGTGATTTTTGATACCGTTTGTTCACGCAAAGGTCAGAAATGGGGTGGAATTTATTGGCTTAATCCGGCTGACAATTGGGGCGGCAAAAAAGCAGGCTTCAATTTGGATGGAGCCAAGCGATTGAGCTTCTGGGCCAAAGGTGAACGAGGATGCGAGCGTATTGAAGAATTTAAAGTGGGAGGTATTACGGGCGCCTATCCAGATTCCGACTCGGCGGTGATTGGCCCGGTCCGTCTAGGAACAGAGTGGCGGCAATATACGATTGATTTGCGCGGTAAAGATTTGTCGTACATCAGTGGCGGCTTTTCCTGGGCAACGAACGTGGATGTCAATGCCCAAGAATGCGCCCAAGAGGCGGCGTTTTATTTGGATGATATCAAATTTGAATGATGGGTCATGGTCGTCGTCCATTGCAATTTTTCATTATCGCCAACGAATGATTGAGTAGAAGGCATAAAAAAAGCAAAGTAAGTTATAATCAGAGCATCATGTCTAAGGAACAGGGCCAACCCTGTTCTTTTTTTTGGCCACAAAGCCCTGACAATGGTTGAAAACCATTGGTATGTATGAATTTATTTCATTTTTTTCTTGTATTGAATATCATCCTTTGTTATATTCTTAATTAAATTATTTTCTTCTTAAATGAGCATTCAAGGAGTCCGCATGTCCAAGGCGGCTAAGCAAAGTATTATCATTCTTATTGTGCTTTTATTTGCTGCAGTTGGTTTTTCTTACCTTATATTTTCCCAGAAGCAAAGCATCGTTCAAAAAAACCAGGCGCTGCAAAATCAGGTGACGCAGTTGAAATCCCATGAAGCCGACTTTGAGAAAGAGAAGGCCGCCTTGGTAGAACAATTGGCGGCTATGGAAAAAGCCAAGCAGGACGCGGAAGAACGCTTAAATAGTTTTGATACAAATATTGTGAGTTTGGACGAAAAGGTCAAAAAAATGACTGCTGAGCGCGAGGGGTGGAGTCGGCAGGTCGCCGATCTTAGCCAAGAACGAGATCAATTGCTGGCCAAAATGCAAGAAAAACCTAAGACTGAGTTGATTTATAAATATATCACTCGTCCCGTCGCTGAGCCGCAAGCGCAGTCCAAACTAGAGATCGTGGCCGAACCAGCGCAGCCGTCTGTGCAGGAACAAAAGCCATTAGCCGTTTCGGTTGATGATGACAGTTTTTGGGCGGGGGTTTTAAAAGAAAAGGCCAGCTTGGAGGTCGAAGTTTCAAAACTCAAAGATCAGATGTCAAAAGCCAACGTTGAACTGGTTGAAATGAAAAAGAAAAATTCTGATTTGCAGCTGGAGATGAGTGAATTGCAGAACAAAAAGGAAGAGATCGAGCGTGATATCAAATACGCCAATGATTTGGCAGACACCTTGGCTTTGGAGTTGGCCCGCGCGAAAAACGATAAAAAGTTTGTCAGTGACCGCTTGAATAAAATGAATGAGGAGAATCAAGCCATGCGCGGGCAGATCAGGCAGTTGAGCTCGACGAAGATTGCCTTGGAAAAGAGCATGGTTCATCTTCAGGGTGAGAAAAAGGATGTTGAACGAAGATTGGCGGAAAACGAAAGTGTGATCCAAAATCGCATCGATGAAATTTGGGGAATCAAAGAAAGCCTTGACAATAGTTTTCGTTTGAATAAATCTTCGCAGTCATCGGGGGGTGGGGTCAGTCTGCCGCCGATTGTGGTCAGTCAAAATGGATTGGAAACCCCGAAAATCAAATCGCAAACCACGACCCTCGCCAAGAGCGAACCCGACCATGTTGGCTTTGCAGGGAATGTGGTGAGCGTCAACGATGAAAACAATTTTGTCATCGTCGATATCGGTGAAGGTGAAGGGATTCAGCTGGGAGACAAACTGAACGTTTACCGAGGCCCGGATTACATCGCGGGATTAGAAGTCATTCAGGTCCGAAAAGACATTGCCGCGGCAGACATCAAGAATAAAGTCATTGATATTCAAGTGGGTGATAATGTTAAATAGGGAATGGTGAATAGTAAGATAGTTATCGTTGAAAAGCGGTGCTTGAATGACGCGCGATTTTGAAAGTTTGCAAAATGATAAAGAAAAAAAGGATCAGCATTGAAGATGTCGCCCGCCGAGCGAAAGTTTCCATTGCGACTGTTTCCCGAGTTTTAAATAATTTTCAGAGCGTTAATAACAAAAATCGGGCCGCGGTGGAAGAAGCCATTGCGGCGTTGAAGTACAAACCGGATGTGAGCGCCCAGCGTTTGGCCAGCGGGACCAACAATGCCATTGGTTTGGTCATGCCCGGCTACCCTGGGATTTTTTATTCCTTTTACGCGGTTGAATTGATCCGCGGGGTTGGGCACGCCTGTGAGAAACTCCATTTGGATTTGGTTTTTCATATCACCAATGGATTCAATGATCTTAACAGCACCAGTGTGGGCGGTGTTATTTTCGCTGATATCATTGAAAACCGTCGGCAGGTCGAGGCCGCGCTTAACGCTGGGGTGGCTTGCCTGGTGATCAACAATATTGTTGAGGACCTTGACGTCAGCTATATTGGGATTGATAACGTCTTAGGTGGGGAGATCGCTGGAGAATATTTAGCGGGTTTGGGGCATAGCCGCATCGCGACCGTGACCGGGAATCTGCAGACACAGTCCGGCAAGCAGCGATTGGAGGGGTTTAAGAAGGTCTTAAAAAAACATAATATGACCTTGGCGGATGGTTATGTCCAAGAAGGCGATTATTCTCGTCGCAGCGCCCGCGTGGGGGCGGAGAAATTATTAGCGTTACCGAATCCTCCCACGGCCATTTTTGCCGCCAGTGACGAGATGGCCCTGGAGATCGTGGCTTTGCTGATGGAAAGGGGAATCAAAGTTCCTCAAGATATTTCGATCATCGGTTTTGATGATAATCCTTCTGTGATTTACGGCCCCGTAGCCCTAACCACCGTCAAGCAGCCGCTATTCCAAATGGCGGAAGAGGCGGTTAAAAGCCTTCAAGGACTCATTCAAGGTAAACAGACCAAGTCGGTCAAAAAGGTTTTAAAGCCGGAATTGGTGGTCCGCGATTCCTGCAGTTCTCCCAAAAAATAATTGAAAATAGGATATTTTCACGGCAAGGCCGGAGTTGGGGCAGTCTTGTTGACAAAATTTCGTTTTGGCGTTAAGTTATAGGATCATTTATTTTTAGAATTTTTAAGGAGCGTGGCGAATGGGAAAGATCGTGTCAATCGTTATGTATGTCTTATGGATCGGCACCATCATCACGGTTTTAGCAGCCACTTTCACCAGTTTTAAATTTGTTGATTTGAATTGTCTCGCGGGGATTTTGTTGGTTGTTGCTGCTGTCAATTCCTATTTTGTTTCGACGGGCAAGCGGCCGCAGCACTGACTTTTACAAAATTGATGGAATAGGGTTGTAGTCAGTATCTCGACCTACGCTTTCTAGATAATCAATTCCAGCATTTATGCGTAGGTCAATAGGCGGATACTTTTTTAGTTTCACTTCCCAATTTTAGAAAAAATAAAATTGACGAGAAGCAAAGATATGTCTCAACATCATTTTGATTGCATAGTGATCGGCGGCGGACACGCCGGGGTTGAAGCGGCTTTGGCGTCGGCGCGCATGGGATTGAAGACCGCGATGGTGACGCTGTCCGTCGAGACCATAGGGCAGATGAGTTGCAACCCAGCCATTGGTGGTGTTGGTAAAGGG
Organism: Candidatus Omnitrophota bacterium; assembly: GCA_023247815.1. Classification (GTDB taxonomy): domain Bacteria; phylum Omnitrophota; class Gorgyraeia; order Zapsychrales; family JANLHA01; genus JAHFFS01. Next base: position 1,391 of record JAHFFS010000072.1, on the reverse strand, counting down.
CAACTTGTTAGGGAGATTGATATCCTTGGCGGTGAGATGGGCCTGGCCGCGGACCGTACCGGTATCCAATTCCGTCAACTCAACACTTCTAAAGGGCAGGCCGTGCGGTCTTCCCGCTGTCAGTCGGACCGCAAACGCTATAAGCTTTACATGCAGCAGGTGGTCACGCAACAAGAAAATTTAACGGTGATTGCCGATCAAGTGATGGAATTGATTGTCAGCAATGGACGGGTGAGGGGGGTGAAGACCGAGCAGGGGTTGGAATTGGAATGTCTGACAGTCGTGATCACGACCGGGACTTTTTTGCAGGGCCGCATGCATGTCGGCAAAGAGATTACGTCCGGCGGTCGTCGGGGAGAACGGGCCTCGGTTCGCCTGGCCGACAACATCCGCGAACTTGGTTTTGAAGTGCTTTTTTTTAAGACGGGAACGCCTCCACGGCTGGATGGACGGACCATTGATTTTTCAAAATTGGAACGGCAGGATTCAGACAATCCGCCGATTCCGTTTTCTTTTCGCACGAAGGAAATTCCAAAAGATCAACCTTTGCTTCCTTGCCATATCACGCACACGAGTGACGCGACGCATGAGGTCATCCGTGCCCATATGCATGAGTCTCCGATGTATTCGGGACAGATCAAGGCCACCGGGGTCAGATATTGTCCATCGATCGAAGACAAATTAAAAAAGTTCGCGGATAAATCAACGCACCATGTCTTTTTGGAGCCGGAAGGAATGGATACATTTGAATATTACCCCAATGGCGTTTCAACCGGCTTGCCTTTGGCTGTGCAAGAGAAGTTTGTCCGCACCATCAAGGGGTTGGAAAAGGTTGTGATCACTCAGCCTGGTTACGCCATTGAACACGGTGTTATCCCGGCGACGGAGTTGACAGCGACTTTAGAGACCAAGAAAGTTGCAGGTCTTTTTCTCGCCGGGCAGATCAATGGAACAACTGGATATGAAGAGGCCGCGGCCCAGGGGATGATCGCTGGAATCAACGCCGCGTTGCAGGCGAAGAATCAAGAATCGTTCATTTTAGGAAGACACGAGGCTTATACGGGAGTTCTCATCGATGATTTGACAACCAAGGGAACGGATGAACCTTATCGGATGTTCACCTCACGTGTTGAGTATCGGTTGATCATCCGAGAGGATAATACGGACCAGCGTATGGCAAAGTATGGACGTCAATTCGGTTTGATTACAGAGCAGGAATATGATGCGATTATCACAAAATACGCGTTGATTGAAAAAGAAGTCGAGCATTTGAGAAACACCTCGGTGGTCCGGGTTCACAATTGGATCAGATTTTGAAAGCGAACACTAGCTCAGCCCTTCGCCGGCCGATGACGCTCGCGGCACTGCTCAAGCGGCCGGAAGTACGGTAT
>JAHFFS010000071.1 GCA_023247815.1 Candidatus Omnitrophota bacterium | reverse complement strand
TTGAAAGTCAACTCTAACGAAGGGATGGTGAACTGCCCGACCTTGAGCGCGGCCAAGCTGTACATAAACGTGATCCGGCTGGTCTGATGGCCATTGATGAACTGCACTTGTGTCGCCGGCCCTAAATAACGTGATTCAAAACCGTCAATGGGAGGAAGGTTGAGCGGTTCCGCCGACTGAACACCATGCAAGGTCACATTCAACTGCAAAGCTTGCCCCACCTCGACCTGCTTACTGTCAACGGTAACTTCAAAATCAACATCCTGCACCGCCCCTGCTCGCGAAACAAAACAGCACAGCACAAAAAACAAAAGCATCAAAACCCATTTGAAATGAAAATTTCTTAACATCACCAGTCCTTTGCTACCGGCTGTTCTCGTCGCAATCCAGGCACAAACTGCAATAACCCAAGTGGTTCTTCCTTTTTTTGATATTGGTTCAACATCATCTGGGCTTCTTGCGACGTCAGTTCTTTTGGATCCCGGGCTTGGTCCTGTCCGGTTGAAGAAGTGGAAGATAAATTCTTTTTTTCTCCCCCATCTCCCGTGTCCTGCTGCTGGCCTTGCCGCGATTCGTTATTCTTCTTTTCCTTTTCGGCTTGAGAATCAGCAGAAGACTTTTCTTGGGACTGCTGATCACCGGTGGATGTGTTTTCCGATGAACTTTTTTGCCCCTGCCCTTCTTGCTGCTTTTGTGATGAGTTTCCTGACTGCGATTTATCTTGCTGTTCTTGCTCCCCCTGCTTTCCTTGATCTTTATTTTGCTGATTCTGTTCTGCTTTTTTCTGTTTTTCTTTCAAACGTTGCAATTCTTTTTTGACAAAATCAAGATTGGCTTTAGCATCTTCATCTTTGCTGTCCAAACCAATGGCCTGCTGATACGCATCAAGAGATTTTTCCAGATCACCAACGGCCTGTCCAATATTTTTGTCCTCCCGCGCTATCCCCCGACGGTAATCATTGCTGCCAAGATTATAATAAGCTTTTTGCCGCAGATGATCGTCTCGCGTCAACAGTGATTTTTGCAGATGCTCGTCAGCTTGGTCGTATTGTCCGGCTTTGTGATAAGCGGTCCCCAAATCAAAATTGATGCGGTCAGATTCCTGATCTTTTTTCAACGCACCCTGGTAATGCCCGACGGCACCGGTAAAGTCTTGCTTGGCAAAGAGGGCGTTGCCCGCTTTCACCGCCGCTTCCTTCGAAGCCGCCCAACAAAATTGCGGACACATCAGGTACGATACTATGAGCAAAATGGTTTTACAAATATTAATCCGCATCTTTTTTCCGAGTTACGATGGTGGTTTCCCAAATCAGTAAAATCAGGGCCAGACCTAAGGCCACCTGAAACCGTTCAAAATATTTTTTCTCCTGCTTGGCCTCAATATCGCGTTTCTCAAGCTTTGACAATTCCTGTTCATAAATCAGGTCAAGCCCGAACTTTGCTCCACTGGCGCGAACATAGATTCCCCCGGTCGTCAGCGCGATCTGCTGCAACAAATTTTCATTCAACCGCGATTTGACAAAATTGCCCTGGCTGTCTTTTAAAAACCCCCATTCTCCCGACGGGTTTTGAACACGGATCAACTCTCCTTCCTGAGTTCCGATCCCAATACAATAAATTTTGATCCCCTTGTCCTTGGCCTGCTTGGCCATGGCCAGGGGTTCATTCTCCAAATTCTCACCGTCGGTCAGGATGATGATGGCTTTATGCTGACTCTCGGTGTTCTGCGTTTGTTTCATGGCCTCCTCAATGGCCAAGGCGATATTCGTTCCTCCTCGAGGAATCGTGTCCGTGTTCAAATTTTCCAAACTCATCATGACCCCGCTGTAATCCGCGGTCAACGGACAAATCGGAAAGGCCGAGCCGGCAAAGGCCACAATGCTGATCCGGTCGCCCTGCAATTCTTTCAACAAATCTTTGACCGCAAGCTTGGTGCGTTCAAGCCGGTTGGGTTTGACGTCCTGGGTGAGCATGCTCTTTGAGACGTCAACGGCAACCACCAGATCAATCCCGTGCCGCTTGACGTCCTGCCACTCATATCCCCACTGAGGCCGCGCCAAAGCCATGATACTGAAAACAAAAACAAGAATGAACAAAACCGCTTTCAAACGGACCGCCTCGCCATGGACACTGCGATTGATTTCCGACAGCATTTGTCCTCGAGCAAAGCGTTCCAGCACCTTTTGCCGGTTCTTCACCGACCAGACCAGAAGGGCAGTCAAAACCGGCAGCAACCAAAACCCCAATAACATCGCTGGATTTTCAAAACGCATCAGGGCACCTTAAGCAATATCGTTTGTGACAAAATCATTTCGAGTATGAGCAGTGCTAAAGCCGCGGACAAAGCATAAACGAATAGTTCCTTGTATTGCCGGTAACCGAATTCTTCTATCTTGGTTTTCTCAAGCTGATCAATTTCTTTGTAAATCGCTTTGAGCTGATCGGTATCTTTAGCCCGGAAATAGTGGGCACGGGTCTGTTGGGCGATTTGCTGTAAAGTCTCCTCATCGATCTGAACCAGGGCCTGACGGTAAACCTGCCGGCCCCAAATGTCCTGCCCGGGATAAGGGGCGTACCCGTCGGTGCCGGCACCGATCGTATAGACCTTAATACCCATGGCCTCGGCGGTCTTGGCGGCAACAAGCGGTTCGGTATCACCGGCATTGTTGACCCCATCGGTTAAAAGCACAATGATTTTACTCTTGGCCTTGCTTTGCTTGAACCTTGACAGCGATGACATGATCCCGGAACCAATCGCGGTCCCATCTTCCAAAACGTTCAATTCAATGCGATCGAGATTACTTTTCAGCCAATTATGATCGGTGGTCAGCGGACTCGCGGTATAGGCACGACCGGCAAAGATGACCAATCCAATGCGGTCATTTTGACGAGCGTCAATAAAACCGTCCACCACCTTTTTAACCACATAAAGCCGGTTGAAGCGCTTGCCTTCGATTTGAAAATCTTCCGCGGCCATGCTCCCAGAGGCATCAATCGCCAAGACAATGTCAATCCCCTCGACAAAATGCTTGGTTTCTTCTAAGACCTGACGAGGGCCGGCCAAGGCAATCACAAAAAGGACAATCGCGGCCAGCCGCAGATAAAATGGCAGCCCGCTGAAACGCACCTTCCAAGTCAACGGTAAGGCGCTCAAGATTCCAGCGTCAGGAAAACGCAAACTCGGGGGCTCCCGACTCTTCTTCTGCCAAAAAAGAAAGACGAGGAGCAACGGAATCAGGATCAAAAGCCAGGGGGTTTTGAGGATCATTTTTCCAGTTGCAAGTTTCAGGTCTCATGTCTCAAGTTACTTGAAACTTACGACCTGTCACTTGAGACTTTACTCGTTTCGTCCACCAACTGTCTCGCCAGTCGATAGCCCTTTTGCATCTCATCCGTATTGGATTGATACTTGGCAAACTTCACCATATCGCAACAGATCAAAAATTCTTTTAAAAAATTTTTTTGATTTTCGTTCAAAGCTTGTGAAGTCCGCAACGAAAATAGGGATTCCTCGGTTGTCATTTCCGGAGCCTGGATCGAAAACCGCCCCTCGATATACCGACGGACAATGTCAGATAAACGGATATAGTATTCTTTGATCCTTCCCTGCCGGGGAAGGTCTTCTCTCACCAGCTGCTCGAGTTGTTGATAGGCAACGACCCAAGGCGGCAATGGCGGGACCGCCAGCGGCTTTGATTTTGCTTTCCATGACTTTAAAAGGAATCGGAACAGAACAGCGAGCAATCCCAAAGCCAGCAATCCAACAACGAAGTAAATCCACCAAAAGTTGGCTGGCAGATCCAGCGGCGGTTTGACATCTTTAAGTTCCTCGGCACTCGATAGCACGGGGAAACAAAAAAAAAGAAAAAGCCCGAATTTAAAAATTTTTTTATTCACGACTAACTCGCTTGCGGCGCTTTAAAAAAAATTTCACCAAGGCATCGGCGTAAGATTGATCGGTCGCGATATCGATATGATCAACCCCGATCGAATTGAATAATCGGTCCCGCTGCAGCAAACGCTGCTCGGATTGTCGACGATACTCTTCTCGTATTTTTCGATCAGAGGTATCCACAAGTCTTAACTCCGCGGTCTCGGCATCATGGACCTGCAAAAGCCCGCAATCCGGAAGTTCGCGCTCCCTGGGATCGTTCAAAGTGATGACGATCAGATCATGCCGTTTGTTGGCAATCGCCAAGGCCTTTTTGAATTTCGGCTCTCCTTTTGATCCTGATTCAAAAAAATCCGAAATCAAAAACGCCACGGCCCTGCGGGTTGTGACTTTGCTCAAATATTCAAGGGCGCGGGAAATATCAGTGGCACGGTGACGCGGTTCAAAGTACAAAACTTCCCGGATCACTCTTAAAACGTTTTGATTCCCTTTTCGCGGCGGGATGAATTTTTCAATCTGATCGGTAAAAATGACCAAACCAACTTTATCGTTATTGCGGATGGCCGAAAAAGCCAAGACCGCCGCGATCTCGGCGGCGAGCTTACTCTTCAATTCATTGGCCGAGGAAAATCTCGTCGAGTATGAGGCATCGACCAAAAGCATGACCGTCATCTCCCGTTCCTCGACGTATTTTTTGACGTGGGCGCGGCCGGTGCGGGCGGTCACATTCCAATCAATCGTACGGATGTCATCACCGAATTGATACTCACGGACTTCGTCGAATTCCATGCCGCGGCCTTTGAAAACGCTCTTGTACTGGCCGGCAAAAACATCACTGACCAGCCGGTTGGTGGTGATCTGAATCCGTCGGACTTTTTGGAAGAGTTCTTTTGGTATCACGAAAGAGGTCTCAGGTTACAAGTCTCAAGTCACAAGTTGCCGGTTACAAAAAAAGCAAAAAAGACACAAGTCAAAAAAAATGAAAGGAAAAATGTCAACAGCTCTTATAAAATCCCCACAATAACTTACCGACTTCGCTTCGTAGTTCAGATAACTTTTGATACAAATCCTTCTTTAAAAACCCCATTTCCAAGCTAAAATCAAAAAGATATTCAACTTCCGTTAACGAACCAAGGGCTATGGACAAAAAATATTTCAATTCGTTTTTACCTCTCCTCGCGCATCCCTCGACGATGTTTAGTGGAACTGACAATGCCGCTCTCCTAAGCTGCGAGTTAACGCCAAATAACTCTTCTTTAGGAAAACATTTTGTCGCGATGTAGACCTCTTTTGCTAAATCATTGGCCTTCTGCCAAACAATCAATTTCTTATAACCTGCCTCTCCCATCACAAACCCCTTTCTTTTCTATTACTTTTTCTGGGGGACTTGTAACTGGGGACTTGTTGCTAAATTATGGGACTTCAACCTCGTCAAAAATTCGCTTAATCAAATCTTCCGATGTCTTCTCTTCGGCCTCGGCCTCGTAAGTGACAATGACCCGATGACGTAAGACGTCCATCCCAATGGTCTTGATATCTTGGGGAGTGACATATCCCCGTCCCTGCAAAAAGGCGTAGGCCTTGGCCGCCACCGCCAAATGAATGGTGGCCCGTGGGGAAGCGCCATATTGGATCAGACCTTTGAGTTCATTGAGCTTGTAATCTTGCGGCTGGCGGGTCGCCCCAACCAAATCGACGATATATCTCTCGATCTTCTCATCCATGTAAATTTCATTCACCACCTGACGAGCACGGATGATATCTTTTGGGTTGACGATCGGTTTCACGTCCGTCTTAAAATCGGTCTTGGCCATCCGACGCAGGATTGCCAGTTCTTCTTCTTTGCTCGGATACGTCACCTTCAATTTCAACATAAAGCGGTCCACCTGCGCTTCCGGCAAAGGATACGTGCCCTCCTGCTCAATCGGATTTTGCGTTGCCAAAACAAGAAACGGATCGTCGAGCTTAAGGGTTTCCTCGCCGATGGTGACTTGCCGCTCCTGCATGGCCTCGAGCAGAGCACTCTGCACCTTGGCTGGTGAACGATTGATCTCATCAGCCAAGATGATGTTAGCGAAAATCGGCCCTTTTTTAATATTGAAATTTCCGGTCCGTTGATCATAGATGAGCGTACCGGTCAAATCCGCCGGCAGCATGTCGGGGGTGAACTGCAGACGCTGAAATTTGGTTTGGATGGCCGCTGATAAAGTCTTGACCGCCGTGGTTTTGGCCAGCCCAGGGACCCCTTCGATCAAGATATGGCCGTTGGCCAAAAGACCGATAAGGAGCCTTTCCAATAACTGCTTTTGCCCGACGATGACCTTCTGCGTCTCCAGCAAAAGCGCTTCGAGAAAACTGCTTTCCTTCCTCACTTTTTCATTGATTGCCGAGATATCGAATTCTGCCATGACCAAGCCTCCTCATTTTAAAAATATGCTTTGAACTTTTATTTTTGGGAATGAAAAATATTTTAGATAGAAGAAGCCGTAGTGTCAAGATACAAGTCGCAAGTCTCAAGCTGCAAGTTTCAAGTCTCAAGTGACAAGTCTTGAAACTTGTCACTTGAAACGTGAGACTTAATAAACGGAGACTGTTCCCCAAGTTAACAATAAGAGGGACACAATAAGAGGGACTGTCCCCTATTGATGAAGGGCAACTTCTTCGGGTGTGGCAGGTTGTGGTGAAATTCCTAAAAATAACGGGAGGTTGGTGATAGGGACGGTATGCGTAATGACCGGGGTAAAGCCTTCAATGGGGATATGGGAAAACCCTTCGGCACCGTAGGTGACCTGCAGATCAATGCCTTCCCCTTCGACCTGCATTTGAATCAACGATGGGTCCAAATCAATCCCACCGGGCGTCAGCGCTTCGGAAGAATCTTGCCAGCCAGGATGAAGCATGATGTTGGGAATGATACCCGTTGGAGCGGCCTCATCAGTCGATGATAGAAAGAATGCGTCGCCGTTGCCTTCCTTCTCTTTCTTTTCATTTAACAAGACTCCAACCGCATCTTGAACTTTGTTATCTATTCCTTTAGCGTCCATCAACCCCGCTAGAATCCCTTTAAAGACCTTACCCTCACCCTCGTCATCAAATTGATCCCTAACTTGCTGCAACGTTCCCTCAACATCGACTAACGAATTGACCAACTTGACGATAAAATCATCGACTGCGACCGGCTCGGCCGCTTCCTCTTCCTGAGCCCCCTCTGCAGCCGCGGCCCCCAAGAATTCCGGAGTCATGTCGGCCCTGGTAAAGAGCTTTTGTCCGTCGATCCTCAATTCCAAATCATCGCGATTCATCCGCTTAAACAATTCCGCGATGCTTTGACGCATCTCTGGAATGAACTCACCAGATGTCATCTCAATGACCTGCAAATTCGGTAATGCTTCTAAAATGCTGATCAACCGATCATTGAATTTCATAAAAGGCAACTTTAAAGTTTCAATATTTCTTACAAGTCTCAATATTTGAATCTGCAAATTTTCCGGATTAATCTGGCTCAAATTTAGATAGAAC
>JAHFFS010000070.1 GCA_023247815.1 Candidatus Omnitrophota bacterium | reverse complement strand
TTTCTTAGAGATGCTCAATGAACGGGAACGGAAGATTTTGGACATGCGCTTCGGCCTCACCGACGGCAATGCCTCTACACTCGCCGAGGTGGCCAAAGAGTTGGGTGTTTCCCGCGAACGGGTGCGCCAAATTGAGGCGGCGACGATCAAAAAAATTCGCAAAGGCATTCAAGAACAAAAAGACCAAAAACATGAAGAGTCGTAAACGGAAAAAGACGTTTGTTTTGATTGTTCCGGATTTTGAGGACATTTATCACTCCTATTATGCCGGGGAAATCTTAAAAGGGATCAGTGTCGCGGCCAGCCGATTGAAAGTCGATGTCTTACTCCATATCGTTAATCGTTTTGATCACCGCAGTTGGTTGGATTCAACCCTTTTAGACCGCAACTATATCGACGGGATCATTTTTGGTGACATTGACAATGATCTCAACGTGGTGAGAAAGGCGATCGCCAGCAGTATTCCGACGATTGTTTTGAACAACTATCTGAAAGAACCTTTCAACTGCGTCGCGATTGAGAATCGTCAGGCGGCGATCGCAGCTGTCAATCATCTGGTTGAATTGGGACATCAAAGGATTGCCACGATCACTGGGAATTTATCCACCCAGGCGGGGGCGCTGCGGTTGGAAGGATATCGTCAGGCGTTGAGTGATCATAAGATCAAGATCGTTAAAGAATGGGAAACAAACGGCGACTTTTTACGGACCCCGGCGCGCGAGGCAGCGCTTTCGCTTTTGAAATTGAAGGAATGTCCGACGGCGGTTTTCGTGGCTTCTGACGTCATGGCCCTCGAGCTTATGGATGTCGCTAAGTCAAAACAGATCCGGGTCCCGCGGGAGTTGTCAGTCATTGGTTTCGACGACAATCCGTTAAACACCAATAGTTCCGTACGGCTGACAACTGTGGCTCAGCCGTTGGTCGAGATGGGTCGTTTGGGACTGGAACATTTGAACCAAATCAGCATGGGAAAAGCGATCCTGCCGGTTAAGTTGACATTACCGGCAAAATTGATCGTTCGTGACTCAACCGGTCGGGTTCATGCTTAAGGAGAGTATTGTGGCGCAGAAAAATATCACCGAAGAATTGAAATCATTGATCCGCGACATTCCTGATTTTCCAAAGAAAGGGATCGTTTTTAAAGATATCACGACCCTTTTGAATGACCCGGTCGCGTTCAAGGCCGCGGTCGATCAATTGGCAAAGAAATTTGAGAATGAAAATATCGATCAAGTGGTTGGCATTGAATCCCGCGGTTTCATTTTTGGCGCGGTCTTAGCTTATAAGCTTGGAGCGGCCTTTGTTCCGGTGCGTAAGAAGGGCAAATTGCCATACAAGACCAAAAGTGTCAGCTATGAATTGGAATATGGGACCGATACGCTGGAAATCCATGAAGACGCCATTCCGAAAAAAAGTCGGGTGTTGATTGTGGACGATTTATTAGCGACGGGAGGCACTGTTCAGGCCGTCAGTAAGCTGGTGAAAAGTTTCGGCGCACAGATCGCGGGAGTTGCTTTTTTGGTTGAATTGACCTTTTTGAATGGAAAAAATAAAATCAAAGATCTGCCGATATATTCTGTTATTGAATATTGATTCATGTTTTCTACGAAGCACGCTTTTACAAATCCCCTGTTTTTAATCAGCAACATACAATTAGTTCTATTTGCTATAGTGTTTGCGCCTGTACTTGTCACATCTGAATAACATTAAGGTAACTTTGCGCCTGCACTTGTCATATCCGAATAAATTTAAGGTAGCAAGTACTGCGCGAATCGTTCTAGATGATTGGTTGTTAAACTGAAGGTAATTCTATGCGCCTGCACTTGTCATATCCGAATAAATTTAAGGTAGCAAGTACTGCGCGAATCGTTCTAGATGATTGGTTGTTAAACTGAAGGTAATTCTATGCGCCTGCACTTGTCATATCCGAATAAAATTAAGGTAGCAAGTACTGCGCGAATGTTTCTGGATGATTTGTTGGTAAGCTGGCGGTAATTCTATGCGCCTGCACTTGTCATATCCGAATAAATTTAAGGTAGCAAGTACTGCGCGAATCGTTCTAGATGATTGGTTGTTAAACTGAAGGTAATTCTATGCGCCTGTAGCTCAGATGGATAGAGCACGGCTCTCCTAAGGCCGGTGTGGGTGGTTCGAGTCCACCCAGGCGCATTTTCTATACGGGTTGTCTTTTATAGCAGGTGGTATGCGCACGTGTTGAACTTTTTCTAAGCTTTGGAAGGAAAGTTCAATACAGGCGCATTTTCTGTATGGTTTGTCTGTAAAGCTGGTAGTAAGCGCACGCGCTCGAATTTTTTCTGAGTAAAGCTTTTAGAGGGAAATTCGGTGCAGGCGCATTATCTATACGGATAGTCTTTAATTACTGGTGGTAAGCGCACGTGTTGAACTTATTCTGAGCATTGGAAGGAAAGTTCAATACAGGCGCATTTTCTGTATGGTTTGTCTGTAAAGCTGGTAGTAAGCGCACGCGCTGAATTTTTTCTAAGCATTAAACATAAGGGGAAAGTGGTAGACCCCGGGGGTGCGCTTTTGCGCTCCCCCGGGGTCAAAGTAACATTTAAAAAAAGTTTGAAAAAATGTTGACATGCTATAAGTGCTATGAAACAATGCCTTTACTTTTTACTAACCCAGTGATGATTTCAATCCGACACCGAAAGGGGGGATGAGAACTCAATCGTCAGGGATCATCAAACACTGGTCGATAGGCGAATCTATCTAGACCACATAAATTCTAGTTTATATAGATGTTAAGGTCGGGTAACCGGCCTTAAAATTAAAGGAGAAGTGAAATGAGAAAAATGATACTCTTAGCATTGTTTGCTGTGGCGTTGATCGCCGCACCGGCTTTTGCTAGCGTACAGAATGTCAAGATCAGTGGTGATATCGGGTCCACATGGGTGGTCCGTGACCAGTTTGATCTTGGGCAACGAACAACTTCAGGAGGCAGTTATTATCAGAACTTCCTGTTAACCCAGACTCGTTTACGAGTGGATGCCGATCTGACTGACAATGTCAGCACCACGGTTGGCCTTCTTAATGAGCGAACCTGGGGTTCTGAGGATCTGAGTGATACTTCAGGAAACAATAACAATGACATCGATCTTAATTTGGCTTATGTCACATTAAGAGAAATGTTATATTCGCCGTTAACCGTTACCATTGGTCGACAAGCGTTTGCCTATGGTAATTCATTTGTCATTGATTCAGCCGGTGCTAATAACGTAGTCGCTTCCGGCGGGCTCAATGGGGCTGCCGAAGATTTGACGGCAAGAACAGCTTTAGACGCTATTCGCATGGTTTTGGATTATAAGCCCTTGACCATCGATTTAGTGGCCGCTAAAGTCACGGACAATAATAACCGTGGTAATGGCGCTCAAGATGATGACGTTGATCTTTTTGGGGTCAATGCCAATTATCAATTAGGTGATTCCCGTAACACGGTTGTTGAATCATATTTTTGGTCAAAACTTGATCAGAGTGTGAAAAACACCGCTGGTGATAAAGCTGATGCGGTTTATATGCCAGGTGTTAGAGTCGCAACAAATCCGATCAAAGACCTCAATGTTTCTGCCGAGTTAGCATGGCAGTTTGGTAACAAAACAAACACGGATTCAGCGGCCACGATTGCAAATGTGAAGCGTAACGCGATTGCAGCACAGGTTATCTCCAATTACGCTCTTCCGCTTGAAGTCACCAAGAAGTGGAATCCGATGTTAATGGGTGCCTACACCTTTGTTTCTGGTGACAGCAACGCACTGGAGGCCCAGACCGCTGGTGGTAATGGTGAAGATACCTACACAGCTTGGGATCCCATGTTTGAAAATCAAGCAGCAGGTAAAATTTATAATACCTTGTTTGATCTTACAAACGGCCATATTATCACAAGTAAGTTGTCACTTAATCCAATGGAAGACGTGACAGCAAGTGTGCAATGGGACGGTATGTGGGTGAATAAAGAAGTCAATGGTGGAAGCCTTACTGGTGATTGTCAAGGGTCTGGCTGTTTTACGATGCGATTCCCGGATGGACGCACATCAACTCCGCATGTCACAACAGACACCAGTGTGGGTCAAGAAATCGGTCTAGGTCTTACTTATGACTATACCGAAGACGTGAAAATCGGTGGAAATGTTGGCTGGTTTTTCCCAGGCGATTTCTTCCATGGCGATAATCAAGATGCGGCATCACAATACTTAGTGAATGCTAATGTGAGCTTCTAAGTCTTGTTGATGTTTCCGAAAGCATCGGAATTTTCGGTGACTTTGGAAATAGTAAGAATGTTGAGCCCTGTGCTTTCATAGCACAGGGCTTTTTTAACCCTCTTTTTCGTGTTTCCCCGCCCTAAATTCAGAAAAATTCCTTCTGATTGTAACTCATCGTTTTGCAATAGTTTGCAATCCGCGGCGATTTGTTTTCGTGTTAGATAACAGATAAATTGCTGTCTATTTTTTAGAATCGTGAACGCGGATTTTTTTATTTAAAACAAAGTGTGAATTCTCGACGGGAATGATCGATAATGAATTGAGAAAAATATTCAAAATAACATTTTGAAAACAAAAATTTTTTGTTAAGATAAAACAGTTAATAAAATTCCATGCAAATTTTAACTCGTTACGAATAAAGAGGTTATTGATTTTGGAGAAGAGCTCAATGACTCGCGATGATATCTACGATCATCTCGCTAAGGTTTATATAGGAAAAAAGAGCCAGACCAAGGACCAAAAAAAACGGCAATTCAACGCCTGGCTGGTGATCAACATCGTCATTACGGTGTTCATTTTTGCCAGTTCTTTTTATGGGCTTTCCGCTTTTCTCGTCCGTCGCGGCAACGTCTTGCAGGACCGGATCATTTACGCGTTGAGCAACGGCCCGATCCGTATTTCCTACAACCTTGGTTATCCCTATCCTCCGGTTAAGCGTTTCGTGCTGACGGTCCCCCAGGTCAATGCCAATCGATATAAGAAATTGCAATTTGCAATCCGTGGGCTGGATAAGGAATATCCCGGGGTGCTTCGCGTCGAACTGCGTAACCGAAAAAATGAAGTTTCTTCGGTCATGATTGAAGGTGTTTTTTCGAGTTGGAAGACCCTGGACCTTTCCCTCGAGCAGTTTTCTGGAATCTCCGACTGGAGTCAGGTCTCGGAGGTCTCGTTTGTCTTAGAATCATGGAACACAGTTATGAAACAAGGCGTTATTTTAATCGATGATTTGTGTTTTGCTAGCTAAAAAAGGGGGCAGAAAATATGAAAATCATTACCGTTGCTAATCAAAAAGGGGGTTGTGGCAAAACCACGACCGCAATCAATCTCGCGGCATCTTTAAGTGCCAACGGGCAAAAGACACTGCTCGTCGATCTTGACCCGCAGGCGCACGCTTCGATCGGTCTCAACTTTGAAAACATGGACAGTCTTTATAACGTCATCTCCCGCTTGACGCCGAAGAAGTTAAAAATCAAAGACATCATCAAAAATGTTGGCAAGGATTTTGACATTGTGCCGTCCGGAGTCTTGGTCGGGACCTTGGAACAGGAACTCGCTGATGAGATTGGCCGTGAAAACAAATTGTCGGACATCATGTCGCAAATCAAAGACCAGTATGATTGCATTTTGATCGACTGCCCGCCGAGTTTAGGGTTTTTGACCGTCAACGCGATCCGCGCCTGCGGCGAGGTGATCATCCCCGTCGAGACCAGCCGGTTTTCCATGCAGGGAGTGGAACATCTGTTGGACATCATCAATCTGATCAAAGACCGTCTGAATCATCATGTCGATTATAAAATCCTTATAACCATGTTTGATTCGCGTCTACGCCATTCGTTTTCCATGTTGTCGAAATTCCGCGAGAAGTTTGCTGACCAGCTTTTTGATACGATTGTTCATATCAACGTCAAACTCAAAGAATCCGCGGTCATGGGGCAGACGGTCTTGGATTACGATAAATATTGCCGAGGGTCCAAAGATTATTTAAGCCTGGCCAAAGAAATCATTGCCGACGCCAAAGCTGCGATTCGAGAGGAAGCGTTGGTTTCTCCTTCCTCGCAAAAAGAAGAATTTGAGAGATTGATCAAAGAATTGGAGGCTGGGGAAAAGAGCAAGGCAAAGGCCAAGGCAAGGAAGCCGGTCTCCGCGCCAAAGGCGGTTCCGGCGACAGCTCAAGCAGTGCAGGAAGAACCGGCTCCGGTAGAAGCCGCGGTGGCAAAGGCGGTGGCAGAGGTTCAGCCCGAATTCCGTCCACTCTCCGACCGGATGCGGGAATTGGTTAAGGAAGAGGTCAAGGACCTTTTGACCGCTACGTTTGCTTACAAAGATGAGAATGCCCGGTCGGTGTATGTGACTGGGAGTTTCAATGACTGGTCATTGGACGAATCTTGCCGCATGCGTTTTGAAGACGGGAAATGGGTCGCTAATATCCCTTTAAGATTTGGGGTGCATAAGTACCAGTTTATCGTCGACGGCCGTTGGCGGGAAGACCCTTCTAATCCTCGTCAGGAACGCAATTCTTTTGGCGACATCAATTCGTTGATTGAGGTCAAGTCTTGACGTTAAAAAAGTTTTCGGAAAATGATCAGCAGGTCGTTGAAGGTAAGATTTTTGCCGTCATGTCCTATTTATCAATTTTGTGCATCATCCCCTTGGTTTTCAAAAAGGACAATGATTTTGTCCTTTCGCATGGCAAGCAAGGTTTGGTCCTTTTCGTCGGACAAGTCGGCCTATTCATCATTTCGATCATCTTAGGGCCATGGATACTGAAACTGGGGATGTTTGTTCTTTTGATTTTTTCCTTCATCGGTATCATTGCCGTTTTGAAAGGGCAATATTTTGATCTGCCGGTGGTCGCGAATATCGCCCAAAAAATAACCCTTTGATTCAAATCAAAATAAAGGAGTGTGCCGCGTATGGCAATTCTCAATGATCTTTTACGCAGTTTCCAATCGATGATTGGTATCAAACAGGCCACTAAAAAAAATGTCGTCGGGAAAAAGGCCGCGGCCCCAACAAAAAAATCTAACGGGACCTTACGCAAACCAACTGTTCGTTCTCGCAATGCCAATGGGAATGGTCATCGGAATGGCAACGGAAGCAACGGTAAAGATCTTCGTAAACCGTCTTCACGAACGCGAGTCGGTAGCAAATTGGCGGGTTCGAGAAAATTCGTGAGGACTGAATCAGCCGCGAATGCGTTGGCGTCCGTGTCCGCCCGTCCCTCGGCAGGAAAACTTGCCCCTGTAAGAGTTGCGGAAGGCGCGGCAGCAAAGGTCAAGGGTGTTTTGGTCGGCGAGATTACCCATTATTTTTCCAAAATCAAGGTCGTCGTCGTTAAAATCACCGCGCAATCTTTGAAGACCAGTGATAAAATTCTGGTTCAAGGCAAGACCCCAGGTTTTACGCAAACCGTCAAATCCCTCCAGATTGAAAATAAGAGTGTTCCTTCTGTTAAA